>JAGLCH010000001.1 GCA_023146355.1 Bacteriovoracaceae bacterium
GAATGCAGACAAAACAGAGTGCTGGTAAAGTTGGTGCGCCTTAGAGTTTTGTAATCTTAAAAAGACTGGCCTCAATTCTTTGCACTTTTCAATAGACTCAATAACGCTATTAACCTGCTCCATGGCAAATGCAATTAACTTATCACTCACCCCCAACTCTGAAAGAATGATATGAGATAACTCAACAGCATCCACATCGGAATAACTTTCCACACTAGGAGATATCTTACGTTGCAGTAAGAGGTAATCTATAAGCTCATCAAAATCATCATACCTAGTGTAGAAGGTCTCACTCTTACTGCTTGCTCTCATCGCAAAATCGTTACAAAAAACTTCATCAGGTCTTGCGATCTGAATAAATTTGTCATTGCCAAGTTTCGCAAAGAGCGAGACTGGTGACTCCTCGATTGGTGAAAGGAATTTAGAGGGAATTGAACAATAATCAGTAAAGATTGAAGCTCCGCAAATTGTAGCACCTTGAAATAATTCCAACATCAATTCTTTCAAATAAGACAGTGAAAATGGTTTTTCAAGAAAGACATTGTAACGATTATCTAAAAAATTTATAGGTATCTTCTTGGCACAATCTAAAGAGTTACCACTCATCAAAACAAAAGGAAGATTACCTCGGTGCTCTCTCACAGCTTTATAAATGTCACCACCATCATAGGGCGCCATATTATAGTCGCAGATCACAGCGTCACAAGACTCAGTGCCATCTTTAATAAATGCCATCGCCTGCTCAGTGGAGACAAACCCTATAACCTTTGCATCATAACTCGACTCAAGTACTAGGCCACCAAGTTCAATAATATCTTCACTGTCATCAATGATTAAGAAAGTAAACATATCTACTTAACGGAAGATGTGGCCAAAGATCGAGACATTTAAGGTAAAAAAACAACTAGCGTAGAATCAAAGAAATGTTCACCATATTTATACAAAATTTAGTCATAAATTATTTTGCTGTATTCCAAGTTTAATAAGTAATTGAAGTTTTCTTTTATATATTTATTTGGAAGCTCTTTCCCATCATGAAATAAAACAATCGGCTCAAATCTAGAATCTTGACCTGTAGCTTTTACTGCAATGTTATCTGGTGTTATTGTATATCTTCCTAGTTGTATACCTGTTGGCCAATTGTAGCCACTATCAAATACAACATATGCAAGCTCTGAACAAACTATTGTATCATTTGATTCGACATCAAAATTAAAATCATAATCTTTACCTATTTGAATAAAAGCATTTATCAAATATTCTTTGATCGACTCATCATTTAAACCGGTCGGTCTAATTGCTGCGAAGTCATCAATATTTAAGAAGTCACTTAATGTACTCAGCTTAACTCCCACCCTCAATGCCTCTATGATATAATGCCCTTGCTGAACCAACGTCTGAAAAGATGGTCCATCATAGCCATGTACCTGCTTAGCAACGTGGTAAATATCATCGAGCATATCCCAAATGCCAGCGGCCCTAAGGTCTTCTTCTGTACCAATCCAAATGGCAACATGTCCCCAGTGACCTGGGATAAATTGATCAGTTAGTCTAAATGGAGTTTTTTCAAGTAGAATATCTAAAGGCCTTAATCTGGACTTTAACTCATTTAATGAATGCGCAGACATCTCATTTAAATATCCCTTTCTAGACTCAAATAGGCCCGCTGTGTTTCCAAAAAACTTACTAATCTTATAAGATGCTCCTCTCAGGAGAGTAGTAAAGAAGTCGGCCGTCATCCCAGAGGCATGATTGAACTTGTCCGCTAAAATATCAAATAATCCTCTAGCTTTTATTTCTCTGTAGCTATATAGCGAGTTCAAAACGGAGTTGAGATATTTATTTTGCTCTGCTGAGACGAAAAAAGATCTAGAATTTAGAGTTTCCCACCTCGACAAGTCGCCATAATATTTAATGGCCTTATATATCTTATCAGAATTTCCTAAGTCGTTGTAGCCACTGTAAACATCATCAAGGAATTGCCTAACTCTAGGATTATCATTTTGGATTATTATTCTTAGTTCTTTATTGTCATAAAATTTCTGCAAAATTGTCATATGGTTATCAAACAATATAAATGCTGTTACAAAAGAAATCTTTAAAGTTCTAGCAAAGAGACTCCCCGCAGGGTCACCAGGGTTAATGCTTATCTTTTTATAGTAAAATGGAAACGTTAATCTAACTGAGTTTTCATATTTCGTCTGACTATGCGGTAAGGATAATTCAACATCGTCTTCTGTGACCCACTTTGTTAGTGACACATAAAGATCATTTTTTTCTAGCACAATTTTATAAGCATCAATTAAAGCATGTATTTGCTTTAAGTCAGAACTCTCAAGCACAATATTATTTTCGATTTTATAGTTCAGTGCACTGTACAGCTCTTTGGCCTTTACTCTCCAGGTCATATTGAGCTCGACTACACTATAAAAATTGTCATGTAGTTTATTTAAAGATTCTAAGTTTAGACTTTCACCATCGATACCTTTTACGGGGTAGAGTTCATTGAAGTTTCTCTCTACTGACACATCTGCAAAAGATGGTATTGCCGTAAAAACTAGTAATAAATAGAATATCGATATAAATTTTGAAATAAGCATGACCTTTCCTATGAAATGGTTTCTGCTATACTATCAATCTGGTAATAAAGTACAATAGCTTTGAAAAAAATATAGATCAAAAAAAAAGGATTCATAAAGAAAACAGTAAGATAGGTGCCTTCTGCAACACCTCTTTTAGAGTGTCGTGGTCTAACTGGGGAATAAAAGAGATTGGGCCAGAAATTATCTCAAGGCCCTATGCTAGGATAATATTACTTTTTTCCTCTCAGCTTATCGTAAGCTTTTCGTCTATTTTTGAATGCAGGGTCTTCACGAATGGCAGCGATTGTATCGAATATTTTTTCGGCCAATACAGGATTTCTCTCAATAAATTGATGTGAAAGCATAAAATAATATGGCTTTGTTACAATTAAGGTTTTTACTCTCTCGATTTTATCCCTGAGGTCACTGTTTTGACTAAGGTAGTACTCTCCATCGTTGTATTTAGCAGCTACAGCACTAAGTTTACCAAGTGCAAGCTTTTTTAAATCAAAGAAAGAGCTTTTTCCCTCATCTACTTTCAGTCCATATTTAAGTAAAACATCTATAATAGAGAATCCTAATGGTGCACCAACCTTACCTATAATTCCGGTGAATTTTTTTCCATCAAAATTAACACTTGAATCCTTTAATTTATATAGGGCGTAGGAAAATGTTGTAAATCGACGAGAGGGATCTAGTTTTCCATTTTTTTCCGGATATTGACCAAATCTCTTTCTCGTTTCCTTATAGCTAGAGAGAAATACTCCTTGAGTCTTATCTGTCTCTAAATCGGCCAATACTCTTTTCCATGGTTTTCTTTTTATGATGATTTTGAGATCAAGTTTTTTTTCAAGTATTCGAAGTGCCTCAATTGCCATTCCAGGGTAAGAATCCGAAACTTTTGTAGTATTCCCCATAATAGCAGGAAAAAGCTGGGCGCTTTCTGCCGAAAAGATGAGTGTTTCAGTACAGTAAGATTGAGGCGCAATAATGAATAGAAATACTGAAAGCAAAAATAATTTCATTCGTTTCTCCAACGTAAGGCAATATTATTTAATAATACCATATATTTAAAGGTGAAACAAAATTATTTATGATGAATTAAGTGAAAATTGAGCTGGCCTAGGATCCCCAGCGACGACCCTAGGCCAACAATATGATGAACTTTAGCTCGCTTAACTTTCTTTAAGTTTACAGCTGCTATTTGATAAACGGTTTATCTCGCCACTGCAATAAAACCTTAAAGACCTCAGAGGTAATTCGTACACCAGAATTCCACGCAGTACCTCCGGCAATATGTAGTCCATAGATTGTGTTATTATCCTTATTAGATTTTGCAATAATAGGAGCACCGCCCATACCGTTATAAGTATCACATCGATACATTACCATTTTCTCAGAGAAGTCACTTGGGCAAATAACATTCCATATAGTGTTCGCTTCCATATCCACAGGATAACCTGTAATTGAAATTGTTTGTTCGTCATCTGATAAATTATCTCTATATCCAAAAGGAAGCCACCCTGTATCAATGCCTATTTCGCTTGAAAGTTCAACGACAGCATAATCAAACTTAGGGCCACCTTTATACTCATACTCCAGAGGAATACTTGCCCGAACAAATGAAGCCGATTTAAAAGTAGTATCTGATTTAGAGGTTATGCCTGAATAAAACGTTCCTGACTTGTACCACTCTTGCCGGTCAAAGTTGAAGACGCAGTGTGCAGCGGTTAAAATATGCTTCGGTCCAATCATCGTTCCAGTACAATTTGATGGCCCATTACTGAATTCTAAAACAATTTTCCCAATCGGATTATAATCAAGTTTGTTGCCATGATGTATTTTTCCAGTTTTGTCGGGTTGGGCCATTTCTTCACGATTGACACCATCTGGCATTTCTTCACGTTTATAGTCTCCAAAAATGCTCATAGGCCTTAGTAGGCTAAGATCGGAAGAGCTA
>JAGLCH010000010.1 GCA_023146355.1 Bacteriovoracaceae bacterium
TCGATTTAATTCTATAAAACACTCAAACCTTGCAATTATACATTGGTTAAATGATAATTACATATGCAAGATTTAGAATTACACTGCGAAAAAAGCATCAACATACTTCGAAATCAGTGTATCAAATACTTCAATTCAATTGATCTTGATAGCAATGTTAAGTTCGTTGATGCCGTCCCCAATGCACTATCTCTTTTTTCCAATTCGTCTCATGTAGATATTGTCTTTTTTGGCGGCATAATTCGAAGGCTTTGGGAGATTGAACAATGGGATTTCACAAATGCTCGCCTCTGGTGCTTGTCCACAACATATAAAGAAATTCTAACTAAGATATTCAAAGTCCCAGAAAAATCAATAACAGTAATCCCCAGAGGTTCTCTATTTAAAGTTGCCTCGAGCTATATTCCAAGTATTCACAGTAAGATAAGACTAGTTTATGGAGGTCGAATTTCGGCGACTAAAAATATTGATGTCCTTCTTGAACTCGTGTCCATCCTTCAGATTGAATACAAACTTAATATTGAGTTAAACATTTTTGGCAGCTATGACTCGGAGCTAAATTTGAGCGCTCGCCCACAAAAGAGAGATCACTACCAGAATGTGATCGAGATTCTTATATCAGAACTTAAGTGGACATCTCCACCAAAATTTCACCCAGAGACCTGTGAAGACAAGTGGGTAAATGATTGCTCAGATGACTCCATTTTTATTTCACTTTCGAAGTACCTTCAAGAGGATTTTGGTGTAAGTGCAGCACAATGGGGAGAGCGAGGAAGGCCAATGATCATAAGTGACTGGGGCGGTCACCGTGATATTGAATATGAAGGATCTTTCAAAATACCCACCTGTTATATCCCTGACTATGATTCGCCAAGACATGTGCATAAAAACTTGGTGAAAAAACTATCAAACTATTTTGTTCACAATTTCTTTAAAGATAAACAATCTACGATGAATATATGGAATAAAGTAAACCTAGAATATATATCTAAAACCGAAATAGTTGCTTGCGTAAATGCAAAAAAGATTAGCCTTGGTTGCATTGAGGATTACCTTAACCATGGAAAATGGGAATTATTTTGCACTAAAGAGGCGGGACAAAACTTTATCAACTTACTTGAGACTCAATTTGAAAAATCAAACCCAATTAGTCGCAACGTCATTATTTCGAACTGGTTTGATTCTGCGCGTCGGATCGAGACATCAAATGTTCCTGAGATTGTATCTGAAATGACCAAAGATCTTTCTCATTATGAGTTTATATACTTTCGAGATATTCACTTAATAAAGAATGTTAAAAAAATAATGCTTGCAGGAAAAATATTTTTCCCATATTTCATTCCTGAGATGAAAAAGATGATAAATGAGCTTACGGGTGATCTATCAAAGACTCCTCCCCTGGAGATAATACTACACCCTTCTCAGGAAGATCTTTTAAAACCATTTAAAAAAACACTACGGGAAATCGATTCTATTAGCATCTTTTCAACTGAGAGGTTAGCTTGAAATTTATTATGATTTCATTACTCTAAGAGAGAATACAGCACCATGAAACAATATTTAGGTTTAGGAAAAACACTTTATAACTCGTCTGCCTGCTTAGTCTCCATTGAGGAGAATAAAGTGAATATAGAAATTGCGCTTAATGAGCGGCTTACGCGGAAAAAGGCAAATGGTTGTTGGCCGGAGACACCACTAAAGGAACTCTTAGACAAGATTAATACTGAAACTATAAAAATAGCGGAGTCACGCGATGTAATAACAGCGAAAACTAAAGAGGAGGCGCTTGATCTTCATTTTCCATTCTATGACTTCCTCAAAAAGAAGGGTCTTGACCAATTTGCAGTAAAGTTTAATAAAGATATATTAGAAATACCACACCACCTCGCCCATGCTAATGTTGCCCTAGCTACAGGCCCATTCGAAGAATCAATTATTGTTGTTCTGGATGGCTCGGGTAGCCGATATGCTGACTTTACTTCGCTATGGGAGTCTTCGTTCCCTCCTGCATTTTCTTCAGCACATGAAGAATGCACCATTTACTTGCAAGAAAGGAACAAATTAACTGAAGTAACCAAGTACTGGCATAGATTCACGCAAGGGAAAAACAATCCGAAGCATAGCTTTAGTGATGGGGTTGGGATTTTATATGAGAAAGCAGCAGAGTATATTTTTGGATCCAACCAAGCTTCAGGAAAAGTTATGGGACTCGCATCCTTCGGTAAGGCGTGCCCAATAGGTGACTATGTTGAGTATTTAGATAATCTTGATTGGAGTAAATCATATACTGGTACAGAAAAAGAAGATTGGGAAAGTTCTCCATATCTAAAGCACTATATGGATATAGCTGCATCAGTACAAATGGCCTATGAGGCACACCTAGATAAGGTTCTCACAAAAGCAAAAAAAGACTTCCCTCAATTTGAGAATCTGATTCTTGTAGGTGGATGCGCACTTAACTGCTCATACAATAAGAAGCTACTTGATTCATCATTATATGAGAATGTCTATGTTCCGGCATTTCCTGGGGACGGGGGACTATCATTCGGTATTGCTCATTTTTTACTCTACCAAGATCACCCAGAGTATTGGTTTCCTAAACCGACATCTGAGCAACACGGGTACTATGGACCATGTAGCTCAGTTCCTGAGTCAGCTGAGATAGAAGAAGTATTCAAAGGCTTCAATATTATTAGACCATCGAGTATTTTAGAACATACAAGTTCAATTATTACAAAAGGGGGGGTTGTTGCATGGTTTCAAGGACGCTCAGAATCGGGCCCACGATCATTAGGAAATCGTAGTATCCTTGCCTCTATTTCTAAGCATAATTTGAAAGATTATTTAAACACTCACATCAAGTTCAGAGAATCATTCAGGCCATATGGGTGCTCTTGCCTCTCAGAATACGCAGGTTTATATTTTGATATTCCGAGAGGATTTTCAAATCCCTATATGTCATATGCTATTGATGTCAAAGATGAGTTTAAAGACACTTTTAAGGAAGTTTCACACATTGACGGCACTTCTCGTATGCAAACCGTTTCTAAAGAGCAAAACAGCATGTTCCACGAGTTACTGAAGGTACATGGTGACAATACGGGGATATACGCCCTCGCAAATACAAGTTTAAATATTATGGGAGAACCAATTGTCGAGACCATCGAAGATGTTCGACGCTTCCTTGAAGCGACAAAAGTTGATGGCCTTATAATTGGAGACTATTATGTCTGGAAATAACGTTATAAACACAATTGTGCTTAGCTCTTGCGAAAACTTTGTTTGGACGAGTATGCAGGAAATTATTCCATCCCTTGAAGATGTTTGGAGGAATAGTGAAAATGAAGGCCATCGTGTTTCAGTTTTCATTGTAGAGAAACATCCGATTTCACAATTAATCGCTGCAATTTTCAAGTCTGACAATATCGTATTCACTTGCTTTACTATGCGAATTGCTCGAATTGCTAAGTTAATCAGAAGCGAGTTTCAGATTGATACCAGATTTATAGTTCATCTCCACGGACTTGCAACTATCGGACTTTGGCCGATATATAAATACGGCATGGGTGAAACATTGATGGAAAAGGATATTTTCATTTCCACGTGTAAGCGGGACCAAAAGTGCCTTCACTTATCTCTAGATTCACCAAACTCAAAGGTGATTCCATTTTCTCTTACCGATCTAAATCAAAAAATGGAAATGCCAATAATCGATAATGCTTCAAAGGTTATTAACCTTTGCTATGTCGGAAGAATCTCTGCCCAAAAAAACCTTCATACTCTTCTCTATGCTCTTCATCTATTGGTTCAAGATCGGAATTTAAAGTTTAAATTTGTACTTAATATCTTTGGCGGAGAAGACAATTTAGGAAGTCCAAATATGGAGCTCTACCAACCTGGATATGAAAAGTACTTAAAAAAACTGGTAAAAGAATTATCTCTTGATAAGTACGTTAAGTTCATGGGCTTTATTGATCGTTCTAGGCTCCGTAGAGAGTATTTAAATAGGCCTCATATCATTTTATCAACAAGTCTTCACTCAGATGAGAACTTTGGTATATCTGCACTTAGGAGTCTATCAAAAGGGTGTCCTGCCCTCTTGTCAGATTGGGGGGGACATACTGATTACTCCATAACTTTTCCTTCTCAAGTTTCACTAATTCCTGTTTATAGATCAAACTCAGGCCCTTTCATCAACCCATTTAGTATATGCCGTTCTCTGCGTTCTATATTTGAGAGTTATACACACACTATTTCTCCATTTTTGCCTAATTGCTATCAGCGTAATGAAATATCATCGCAGCTCATGAATATTGCTAAATCAAAGGCATGCTCTAACTCCCCCCTAAGAACAACTGCCACGGTGCAAAAAGTCATGAGGAAACAAGATATATATCTCCAGAAGAATCAGGAAAATTTAAATAATATTATTGAAACAAAAACTGGATGTAAGATCTTTGCTAATTATTCCGACAGACTTGGACACAAGTTTCTTGAAAGCTATGGAATGGAAAAGAAAGTTGATACAAGTCATACAATTAAGAGGGCAATAACACCTCCTTGGGTGACTGTACAAAAAAACCTAATACTTATTTCTGACTTTCACAGAGGAGATTACACATTCCAACTTGAAGCGGGCAATTATGAATTACAAGATTCGATAGGGAGATCACATTTTGTCTCGCAAGATATATTTACTAATATCATTAACATGGGGTACGCCTTTATTAGGCCTGAATGATTTCTTTCATTCTTTTTGCCAGTACCAACGTCTCCTGCAGTGAAAGGTCATAATCGATATCGTACTTCAAACAAGACATTATAATATCAATCGAGTTCATATATTTTGCCATTGGGTAATTATAATCATTATCGTTGACACAAAATGGATTCACTTTAGGATGATATGGTTTGAAATTGTCTCCAAGCATTTTTGTCCACTTCCAACAAACATGTGCAGGCTGCATTGTTGGAGGGTAAGCTAGAATTTTTGATGCACGTAACTTTGCCCCAACTGCTGCAGCAATACTAGGGTCTGAAAACCTAATATGTAATTTTGTTGAACAGTCTCCTGAACGGTCACTTCCGGCTACGATACTGATATCAGTTATCATCGACAACTCAGCGACAATAATATCCTTACGCTCTGAAAGAGTATCTAAAATTCGATCCAACCTCTTCAGCTGTACATTAAGAATTGCTGCCGTTATATTCGAGACCCTCATAGACATGCCGAAAAACGGCATTGTCTCCGTAAATATGTCTTTGTTACATGGATTGAATGGGCCTGACCCATCCATCATACAGAACATTTTCTCATAAAGTGCACGGTCATTAGTTACAACGAGCCCACCCTCACCAGCAGTTAGAATTTTGTCACAGTTGAAGGAAAAGCATCCCGCATCACCAATCGTGCCTAAACGTTTACCATTATAGCTTCCACCAAATGCCTGAGCAGTATCCTCAATGACAAATAGATCTCGCTCACCCGCAAGCTTCATTATTGAGTCCATATCAGAAGCAAGACCATCCATATGCACCGGAATGATCGCCTTCGTATGAACTGTAATGCATGACTCTATCTCTGAGATTGAAATCCCAAGCTCACAATCCACATTTGCCATGATAGGTATCGCACCAACAATTGTTACCGCAAGTGAAGTCGCAACAAAAGTATAGCTTGGAATTATGACTTCATCACCGGGGCCAATACCAAGACCGGCAAGTGCACAAACTATTGCATTTGTTCCACTTGTTACCAACAGTGCATATTTAACATTAAGCTTTTCAGCTACCGCATTCTCAAAGACCTCGCACTCACTCAAACCATTTAGCTTATATCTGAAAAAATTGCGGTCAATAATGACTTTTGAGACTTCATCAATCTCTTCTTTACCTATCTCATACATAATATTAATCCAGTAATTAATAAAACTTTCCGAAAACAAACGACAACAAAACATAAACTCTAACGACCTAAAAAGGAAACAAATGAAAAATGAGATGATTATTACGGTGTAGGAAAATTACAAAAAAAACTCATTTTCATCCTCTGCATTTTTGAATCAGAATAAGGGCAAACAACGGTATCATTTTAATAAAAAAATATTGAAGCTTGTGCTTCAGTGTTGGGATAACCAAAGGCCGCCCTCGCAACATTTGTTCCAGTGCAACATCTGCTATAAAATCGGCAATGGGCAACTTATCAAACTTTTCCTTTTTAAGCGCAATTCCAGCATTTTTAAAAAATGCAGTCCTCGTTGACCCTGGACACAAACAACAAATCAACAGACTATCAGTTGAGTATTTGATATTGAGACCAAGAGTAAAATTATAGATGAAAGATTTATTTGCGCTATATAATATATGAGCAGGAGATGGTTTCAATCCTGCAGTTGATGCAACATTTAGAATGAATCCTTTCCCGTGACCTAGAACTGAATTTAGAACAAAATGATTAAGCTCCACAAATGAGTTCAGGTGGGTAAATAAGTCATCGGACCTATCAGACCTTGAAAGCATATGAAAACCTTCAACATTTGCATACCCAGCGCTGTTAATAAGTCCGCAAATCGGGGTTTTGCTGTCGCTTATCTCTTCTATAAAACTGATTGTCTGATTGATGTCGGCTAAATCTACCTGTCTTACAATAATCTTAACTTTGAACTCTTCAGAGAGATCATTTGAAAGAATGTCCAATGAGCTCTTACATCTTCCAATGCAAATAAGATTTCCCTGCTTACTCGCAATCTGTCTTGCAAGAGCTTTCCCAATACCGCTAGTCGCTCCAGTAACAATCGTATAGCTACTCGTAGATAAAAAATAATCCATAAAAAAGGATAACAAGAAGTCGTTTAAAATGATACCGTTTTGTTATATTCGAGTAACTAACCGATGGGAATATCTTTAAAAGTGAACGTTTTATTAGTCCGTCCGGGCCTAAAAAAAGAAAAAGTTTTCTCATTGCAGATGGGTCATATCGCGACGCAACTGAAGCTGTATGGGCACAATATTACCGTTCAGGATGAGCTCGTTTGCGAATACGATCATCTTGAAGTTGATCACGTTATCGTTGTTATGGATTATGTTGGAGGGGTTAACCCCTCAAGAGACTCAAAAGCATTTGCGGTCTGGTTTGATCATAACAAATATAATGTACCTGTAATTTTAGTTGGTGAGTTTCCGACACTCTTCCCACTGTTCTGCTTCGAAGAATTAGGTGTTGATTACATCATTCCTGGTGACCCAGAGGAGGCAATCACTTACTTTCTCAGTGGCGATAAGTCCAACCTCAAGTATGAGGTATGGAAAAAGACTTGTCGAAACTTTTCAAATGTAAATAAACTATTATCTTTAGATGCGCTTCCACTCGTCGACTTCCGCTTATTTAAAATGAACGCCTATGCATCAACAATATTAGCGAAAGGAGACCTAGTCATACCACTCGAGACCTCTCGTGGATGTCGCTTTAGCTGCACATATTGTTTAACACATAACTGGAGAGAAAATAATAATATCTACATGTCACAACAACGCGTACTGGAACATATCACTCATGCAATAAATTCCCTTAAGTGCAATCACTTCATAATCGAAGACAACATGTTCCTCGGAAATATCCAGCACGTTGTTAATTTACTAAGTACATTCATCGATAACAAGGTTAGTATAAATTGGGAGTGCCTAAATGGAGTAAGAATAGACACCCTAACACGGGACCTTATCACACAGATGTGTGAGTCGGGGCTAAAACATCTTGCGATTGGGGTTGAAGGAATTTCTAACGCAAAATGCCTTGAATATGGCCGATCAACTGACATGAAAAAACTGAAACAAGTAATTAATTGGTGCCATCAGTTAGGAATCAATATTTCTGGTTACTATATCATTCCTAGGCACATATCGAGCTTCCAAGCAGTGGCACTAGACATTCTGAGTGTGACTTCTAATCGATTCGACTTTATTCATTTTTCAATACTTAGAAGAAGATCATTAACCGACTACTATCCTTTTTCTATTGGTTTGATGAAAGTTTTTGCATATGGTGCTTTTTTTCTTCGGCCTAATAATTTATTGACTCTTATAAAGAGAATCTCAAAAAATAAATATATAATTAAAAAATTATATTTTAAATTTTCAAGGTGGTAGTGTATTAAAGTTTTATTTATGCGACTAGCAAGCTATATGGAACGAAGCGGAGCACATCCAGAAAATGTAATGATGCCTGTTGACCTCGCAATAATGATGGCACAAACAAAGGATGAAGGAGATGAGTATCACATAATCGATACTGAAGCAGAGCCGGCAACGCTTGATGAAGTGATCAGATCAATTGAAAAAATTGGACCCGACTTAATAGTCATTAAAGCAAAGGCCCCAACGATTCCGCTGATACACAAGCTCTATGCTCTATGTACCATTCCTATGATTGGAATAGGTCAGGCCTTTAATAGCGAGTCCGAAAAGCTACTCTCGATAAGATCGCCTCTCCTTTGTATCATTCTTGGTGAACCTGAAATTACTTACTTCGAATTATTTTCTGCTATAAAGCAGAACCAGTCCATCGAAAAAATCAAGGGTATTACTTACTTAAAAGATAATAAAATTGTAGTAACTGAAAAAAGGAAACTACTAGGTAACCTCGATCTGTTGCCCACTCCTCTCTACAGGCCATTTTTGACAAATAAATATTTTTCATATTACCCTACCCCATTTTTTTTAAAGAAAAAGATAGCATTTATGATGATTTCGAGAGGTTGCCCTTTCGAATGCATTTATTGCTCCCCCACTCTCAGAAACTCTCAAGGAAAACTGCTAAGACACTACTCTGTCGGCAGAGTGATTAGAGAAATGTCGGAGCTTGAGCGCCAAGGGATAACAATTGTTCATATGAGGGATGATTGCTTCACTGCAGATAACCGTTGGACGACTGAATTTTGTGAGGAACTTGTTAAGCAGGGGTCCAAAATTAAGTGGATGATTCAAACCCATGCCAATTGTGTCGATCGCGACTTACTGTCACTTATGAAAAAGGCAAACTGTATCACAATAGGATTTGGAGTCGAATCTGGAAGCAACGCAGTACTTAAGAGAATTCAGAAATACAACGATATTGACCATGAAATTGATGTTTTTGACTGGTGTAAAAAAATCGGGATTAAGACACTTGGGTTTTTCCTAATTGGTTCCCCTGAGGAAACAATGGAGGATGTCCTAAAAACAAAGGAGCTAATGAAGAGGATATGTCCTGACCTTATCCAAGTTGCTTTCTTTACGCTCTATGCAGGATCAAAAGCTTATGAGACGTATTTAACTAAGGAACAAAAACAAAATGCAATGACCTCACATCACTATAATAATATACAAGTAAATATTAGCAATATGACAAATGTAGATCTACATAGGATGCAACTCAACTTATACCTTTCATATATCTTGAAACCTAGAGTATTTCTAAGGCTGGCCTTTGAGGTTTTGGTGGGGTTATCTATTAATCCAGCAATTACCTTCCGTCTTGTGTTGAGTGGAACTAAATTCTTATGGACAAGGCCGTTGCGACTAAAGAAATAGTGCATCAATAGACTGATATACTCTCGCCAATTCTCCATGATAATGATCAAAATTTAAGAAATAATCTTCCGCTGGGTCTGAGCAACTAGTACTCCTCTTCTCAAATTCTCTCGTATGACGAATACCTAAAAGCTTAAGTGGTACCACTGATGTATCTAGTACCCATGCATCATTTTTATATGCGCAGTGATTAACCGTAACTCCAAATAAGCGGGAAATCTTAATATTCTCAATCATCTCAGCTATTGTGGGATCAACTTTAATATCTTGCAGAATCTTTGGGAGATTATTTAAGGCGTAGCTTTTCTGAAAACGAAGATAGCCATCATACTTATTGTTTGATTTAAAGTATGGTGCGATTTTGTGATGAACCCATTCCATTATGTAATGATTGTCAGCAAAAAAAAGCAAATCTTTTGGTTCATAACTCTTATTGTTGTTCGAAATTTTCTTCCAGAATTTTTTATCTGTTGTAATTCTGTCTCTTAGAACACTATATTGTGAAAATGGAATCTCTTTTTTATCTGCTATAAGTGAATTTTTAATTGCCTTTGAAATTTCATTAATTGTGTCCTGGGGAAACTCTTCATAACCCTGATTCACTGATGGCCATAAAATAGTACAAAAACTGCCCGCATCATAGTCAAGTATTAATGAGTCATGTGACATCGACACAGGACAAGAAGTAGGTTTACTTAAAAGGCCTGAATTCTGTTTTACTAAGAATGAATTGCTAAGAAAGGTTGAGGCATATTGGGTGCGCAGCTTAATATTGAAGATTTTAACAAAAGAATCGTGTGCATCAATGGCGAGCCCAGATGTATTAATTGAGGAGTCACTAACGTAGGCAAGAGTCCTCTTTAAACTGTATACAGTATTATAAATAGTTGATCGGCCGAATGAAAGATTACGAGTCTGAAATAAGCTGCCGTCTGAGAAAAACATTGGGTATGAAAAAGATCCTGTAAATTTCGAGTTGAGTATATATACATTGGAAGAGATTGAATTAATGATATTGTAGTTGATACCATTCAATATTTTTAAACCCTCAATAAAGACACCAGGATGATTCTTCAGGATTAATGCAAATACTCCAGAGCCTTGAGGTTTGCCAATATCCTTAAGAATTGTGTGACGAATTAAGTCAAGTCCAGTTGGTATCGCTTTTGGGAAATCAGTAAGTGATTTTGGTGTGAAATTCGAAATATAAGTAATTCCTCTCCAGTACCCTTGCTTTGTACCTATTGTTATTGGTGCATCTTTTCTTCCATCTAAGCGAAGCTTTCCATGCACAACGAGTCTCGACTTTTCAGGTACAAGAATATTTGCTCCCGGATGAAAAACCCACATCTCATTTTTCGGAACTACAAGTTGACCGCCACTTAGCCTAACCTTACCTTTAAATTCGATTATCTTATATCCAAACGATTCCTTCGCGGTAGAAGAAGTAACTGACAACGCAAGATAAATAAAAAATAACAAAATTTGTTTCACATATACTCCTGCCAATAATTACTACACTATAATATATCCCGAAATCACCTTGCGGCATAGAGTCGAATTATCACTCCCCCCTCTAATGTAGAAACTCACGAGTTATAGTTCATGAGATAATTACATGTGCCTTTTAAAAATAGATGATATCATTTTTCAAAAAGGATATATATTGAAAGACTTTGAATGTATTTACTCACACGCCAATGGGTATTCACGTAGGAAAACTTCTTTAGATCTAATGCTAAAAGAAAATGAAGTACTAGTTCGGCCAAAATACGTTGGCCTCTGCGGTTCTGATCTATTACAGTTTGAGCAATGTGAGGACACTGAAATAAAGCTTGGCCACGAATGGGTGGGGACAGTTGAATCTATTGGCGAAAAAGTTGAATCACTAATCAAGGGTGACATTGTCACATCCGCCTCATATATTGCCTGTGGAGCTTGTGACAAATGTGCTGATGGGGACTCTCATCGCTGTGAAAAAGGTACTGCTCTAGGTAAAGATATTTTAGGTGCTGCTAGATCTCAAATTATACTTCCAGAGCATTCATTAATACAACTTTCTGGCGATATTTCTCCATCCCAAACAGTGTATGAGATCCTCTCAATTGCTGAGGAGGCCGTAATTCAAATGATTGATACCTGCAATGGGACTCTATCTAGTGAAGTCCTTATTCTCGGATCCGGCCCCATTGGCGTCGCTGTAGCAAAATGCCTTGAGAGGCAGGGAGTTAACACTTTACTCACTGACCGTAGACCAAAGCGGGCGGAATGGGCAAAATCCATGGCCTTAAATGCAATCTCCCTTCCTTTTCTGATGCTTGATGAGGGAAAGAGGAGCAACTATAAGTATATTATAGATTGCACTTCTGTAACTGGAGGCGACCCTGGCGGTCTAGAGCACCTTACCTTTTTTGCTGCGGAATCGGCCAGGATACTCATAGTTGCGAAGTACCGAAAGGAAGATAAACTTCCATTTTATGTCCTCTCAAATAGAAGATGTCGAATATCTTTTTTAAGCAGTGCATCTACAAATAGACTCATGGAAACGATTAGAGATTGTGCAGGTTTACTCAAATCAATTGAAGATAAATACATTTCCCATATTTTTCAACTTGAACACTTTGATAATGCAATTGAAGTTGCATTTGAAAAGAACCAATGCGGTAAAGTTATCGTTCAAATTCAATAGAGATATTTACCTCGTAATTCAATCATTTTCTCAATTTGAAGAGTAGTAAATTTAGAATCGATAAGGGGTTCAAAGATAAAAGTTCTTTGATATTAATCGAATTAAAGCAGAAGTCGCGAGCGAGACGACTAGAATGATATTGCTCGAGTACGGAAGAGAATTTTTTGAAGTCCCACTCAATCTCGTCACTGCCATACAGTATAGTACCATTTGAATTAACCCTAAAGAGGATATTTCTTACCATAAGCTGCCATTTATTTTTCTTTTTATCTCTTTCCATTTTTCGTATAAGATAGGGAGGCGATTTTAAAGTCTTTAAGATGTCTGAATTTGATAAAACGTTATCGATAAGATTATGTAGTTCATTGTCCGTAAGCAACAATTCATTTTGCTTTTCAGTATCAAAGCTGTCATATGGGTAGTTGCTTTTGTTTCCACTAGTCATATGGATCGGCTGGAAAGCAACTGGAATATTCAAGTATGAAATGTCGGCTATAAACTCTGTAAAATGATCTATGTTTTTTTTATGCAATACGGATGAGATTAAAACATCTTTGCATTTGATTTTCTTTAGAGTAACTAATGCCTTGATTGATGTGTCGAATGACCCCTTTGATCTAAACATATCATTAACTTCTTTATTCCCATCAAGACTTACCATTATAGTACTTAAGTATGGTGCAATCTCGACAAGCTTATCTAACATTGACCCATTAGTATTAAGAGATATCGAAATCCCTTGTGCATAAGAGTATTTTACGATCTCCACAATATCATGTCGCAGAAGAGGCTCACCACCGGAAAGATGAAGAAATAGAAGGCCCTCACTCTTTAAAGTCGAAATTATACTTTTCACATCTGAGGTCGACAATTCATCCTTACATGAAATCGGCCTATGAGTATCACAATACTGACACTTATAATTACACCTTTCAGTGATGGCAAAACTGGCAAATACAGGAATCTTTGCTCTGAAGAACCTCACCCGCACAAGTGAAATTATTAACTTCAAATATATGAATGGGCGATTCATAATCCCCTTGTGTCAGAGCTGAAGAACTTTATAATATAAACATCTACTGTATACTCTATTAACATTACTAGTAACTAATTTGATAAATGAGTTGGACTTCGCAACAGCAGCCAATATCAACTCATTATAAAACTATGATATATTATTATATAAAATAAATATATCTTAAAAAACATTAGCTCACTTGCAACGATACTTTTTTTGAACGGAAACACAATGATCAAAAATGTTTTTTCATTTCTTCAAAATTATTCACGTCATAACGTTTGGGTTGACCGGATTTTTAGTGTCCTGATAATTGTGTCTATAGTCATCATATATTTCAAAGAGAGACTCCTCTACCTCACGAACAATTCACTTTCAGAGGACGAACTCCATATGATGCATTTTGTTTCAGTGGACTTTTGGAAATTTGCTTATGAGTTTGTCATTTTGGATTCTGTTCATATTCTTTATTATTTACTCATGAAATTCTATGGATTCTTTTTCCCTCTACTAGATGACTTTTATTTGCGCCTACCTTCTGTCTTGATTGGTCTACTTACGGTGTTTTTGGTTTATTACTTTATCAGGAAGAGGATCGGAGAGACTATTGCCGGATTTTCGACAATAGTTCTTATATTTAATAATCAATTTTTTTTCACATCAACATATTCAAAGCCCTATATACTCCTGTCGTTCCTCATTGCACTTCACCTCGTCCAGATCTTCTACCTTTTTATTGAGAGTAGTAGTTACAATAATCTGCCACAATACCTTAGACGAAGAACGCACCTTTCAGTAACAACTTTTCTTATATCGATAACTCATCCCTTGTCATTTTTTTATTTCGCCGCATTGTTCGTTTCTCTTATTCTCTTTCGAAAGATTAAAGCTTTGAAAAACCAGAATCGACTTAGTCTTGCAATTGATATAACAACAGTGATTTCATACATTATCTTTATGGCAAACCAATTCCTGATGGCAACTAGTGGTGAGACTGTTCTCGATACCCTGAATTACCATACACCCTATGATTATCTAAAAGAATGGTACCAAGGTGTCTTGGGGCCATTAAAGAAGTTAGCGCTCGGTATTGAGTTCACGAACACTAATGAGTTTGGATCATTACTTCTTCTTGCTACTTGTCTCATCGCAATCGCATCTGCGGTGACATTATCAAGGGGAAGATACAAAAGAGATGTAACATTTTTACTTTTTAATCTGACAATTTTATCTTCAGGTACATCCTTTTTTTTCTTTGAGTCATATTTCTTTGCGCCTATTTTTTCGGCGAAGTATCTTCATACCTTAGCTATACCTGCACTATTTGTTTTAGCATGGACTCTTTACCTCCTATCGAGGTCCATATTTAATTTTTCAGAATGTCGCATCTGTTCCTATGTAGCTAAAATCGCAATCGCCTCAACCCTTTGGTATAATTATAACTACTTTAATATTGCTCCATCGACTGAAGCACCTGGGAATGAGATCAAGCACTTCACAAAGAAAATCTGGCAAAAGAAAATACTTCGAGCAAATGAAATGGTTCACTGCATTTCTTTTGATATTGATGGGCCAACTTTTTTTGATTTCTACTTCAAAATGTATTTTAAGAAATTCAAATGTGTCTACTTACCTCTAGAAAATCTGTCCGAAAAGTTTATCATATTTAGAGATGGAGATCTCGACTCAAATGAAATCAATCTCACAAATCAATACATTGAAACTAACCTCAGACCTAAGTATGAACTTCTAATGAAAGAGGGAAGATATTCACTATGGAAATATTTAGTATTCCCAACGACAAAATAGTAAGATTAGAAAGAACTTGTACTAGTGAACAAAAGTAACATCTTTAAAACATTCATTTCACCTAGTAGACAAATTCTGCAATATTTTGCGGTTTTCGACTGCAGGCTTTGCATAACTTGTATTTGAAGCGAAGTCCACACGTTAGATCC
>JAGLCH010000100.1 GCA_023146355.1 Bacteriovoracaceae bacterium
AATTATTGAGTTTGTAGCTCGGGACGACGATTTTCATTATGAGTGACAATTTCTGAGGCCTGTATAGTAGCTTCTGAAACATTTGTTCTCTTAGAGTCATCTGAGCTGTAGGCCACAATATACTTCTTAAGATCAAGGTACATCGGGTATCTAACTTCAAGCTTAGAGTCTTGTAGTACGATTTGTCTCGCAACCTTATTTTTATTGTTGATGATGATAGGAGCTTTAAGGTTCGCAGTCATCTCTGTAACAACTTGTGGAATTGTTAGAATAGTATAAATACTTGCATGTGAAAGTTCTTCAAGTGCAATACTTGTAAACTCTGCAGGGACAAGTTTAACTGTGTAATCAGGCTTAAAGATCTTTGGCTCAATGATTGGAAAGGCCACAGATGCATCGTCAATAGCTTGTATCCATAAAATGAGAGTTTGATCTCCAGGGTCCACAACGAAAAATCTTTTCAAGTTGTCAAAACCTAGAATTCCGTCCTTGAAGTTGATAACATCATCCTTGTTAACTTCAAGTTCACCGAAACGTGTAGTTTGAATTTTCACAAATTTCCTCCGTATGTGAGGGATACAGATCCCCGCCTGATGATTCTAGCAGGCAAATAGATAGAAGGGCAAGTGGGAATTTATTTCTTGTGGAGTTCTTTCGAAAGCTCAGAAATTTTGGATAGGTCTGCGTGTGAGGCCTCTGTATTTTGGTCCTGGATAGCAGCGTAGACCTCTTCTCTGTGGATTTTGGTCTCTTTGGGCGCTTTGATTCCTAAGCGAACCTGCTTACCTTTAATTTGAACCACAACTATCTTGATGTGGTCATCAATTGCAATGCTCTCACCGAGCTTCCTTGTCAAAACTAGCATTATTTTAAACCTCTTTTCCAGAACCTTCCTGATTCATGCATCCATAAAGTTCATATCCCATATAATATGATGACCGACAAAAGACAAGCAAAAAGTAGCTTCTACACGGTTCTGAGCACCAAAAAAGATGAAGTTGTAGAAAAACTTAAGGAATGGAGACCTGAAACAATATATTATATTTATCGTAGAAAGTTCAGTAAACTCTTATTCATCATCTGTTGTGAGGACTGGTAGGTAGTCTCAAGAATGTTTTTCTGACGGGTAATGTCAGTAAAAAGTTCAGCAATATCCGCATCTACTAAGTAACTTTTTCGCTCTGCATGATCAATATTTTCGGCCTCAATAGAACTTTGAGAGCTTTCAACAGAATTATAAATTGAACCAATTCGGGTGCGAAGAGTAATCAATCGTGAAGTGGCAGTATCAAACTTATTGAGAAGATCCTGGATCAGTCCTGAATCATTATTTTCAAGCCCTGCTGAGAGCCCAGAAAGCAGAGTGAATATATTTTCTCTTTCCGTAAAATTCAATTCCTGTGTTTTTACCTCTGGTGCCTCTTTTGACGCGAGTCCTCTTGAATTTTTATCTACATCTTTATTTTTTACATCAAATTCAGGGATTTTTTCGAGCGGGTGCTCTATCTTATAGCTTTTATCTTTCTCTGATCCAAAAAAGATCTCTGTCCCCGTAAGGTTGATAGGAACAAAGAAATCTTTTGAAATTTCTAAATTCATTTTACCATCGTCGCCCTTATATTCACCATCAATCGTGAAGGGTTTAGTGAGGGTGGAATGGCCAGCGAAAATGTAGCGTGAACCAACGCGTTTATTGGCGATTGATAGAGCTTGATTACGAAGCTGCTTAATTTCATTGGCAACATTTTTTCTAATATTGCTATCGTAAAAGTCAGATGATTGGGCAATCGCGATCTCTTTTGCTTTATTCATGATCTCTGTGAGTTGCTCAACAGATTTCTCAGTAGCATTGAGTTGCAAGAGGCTAAAGCTACAATTTCTAAGGAATTGCTTGTTATCACTTGTGATAGCACCAATATTAAGTGCTTCAATATTACTAACTGGGTCATCAGAAGGGCGAGTAATCCTCTTAAGGGATGCACCCTTAAGTTGTAAGTTCTCAAGCTTTGACTTCGCTTTATTAAGCGAAAACTGGAGACTTGCACTACTACTGTTTTCTGACACTCTTGTCATCTATTCCTCACTACGGGAGTAACCCCAGAACCGTTTTAAACATTTCATCAGCAGACTTAATCACCTTCGCTGAAGCATCATATGCCTGTTGGTAGCGAACCATGTTAGCGGTTTCTTCATCAATTGAAACACCTGATAGTCTTTCTCTTAGAGAATTTGTTTGGGCAAGGATTCCTTCAGATTGCTCTGTATCAAGAGATGCTTTACCCGTTTTAATTCCAATTTCACCCACCATTGAAAGGAATTTCTCCTCAATAGTGGTACTGCCATCATCTAAAATCTTCTCGTGCTGAATCTTAGAAATACCAATTGCAATTCTATTGTCACCTGGACTATTTGGACTCAGTGCTGTGACAATATTTGAAACATCATCTTTAATGCTATCGCTTAGATCAATTAAGCTTGCTGCACCATCTCTTTGAAGTGGATCCTTGAAGAAATTAATCCCCGTTACAGGGCCTTTAGAGTCAGAGTGCACAGGGATTCCATTTTCATCCATAGCAATCTTACGATTAACATATCCGCGTCTGTGAACGGCATTTGTGGTTTTTACAAAGTCATAGGCCAGGTCGTCCATGCCTTTTTGAAGACTTTGGATATCCTCATTTCTTACCTTAAGTAATGAAGTGAAGCTTCCATTTGAAAAGTTACCTGTAATTGGAGTATTTGGCCGATTCTCAAATACGACTTCTGTTGAGCCGGCCATATTATTACTAGACTCTTTCTTTGAACTTGTTATTACGGCAAGTTTTTGATTCTCTCCACCTGAGATTAGAGTACCAACTCCACGTGCCGAAATATTATATCCACCATTCGAATCAACATAGGAGTGGATCTTAAAGAACTTCGATAAATCTCTCGTGGCCAAATCTCTTTGGTCACGAAGGTCACCTGTTTCAGCATCAACAACTTCAAGTATCGCTATTTTTTTATTCAAAGATGTTATGTGATCGATGTGACTGTTAATAGA
>JAGLCH010000101.1 GCA_023146355.1 Bacteriovoracaceae bacterium
TGATCTACAATCTGCAATTCTTTTCAATAAAGGCAAGAGCTACGGAATTCTTATCGATGCAGATAGAAATTTTGCCTCAGGATTTTTTGATTTACTTCATGAAATTGTGCACATAATAATTGGAGATGTTTTTGAAAAAGGAGATCTCTTAGAATCTTTTATCGATAAAACTGTTGGTGAACTGGTTTACCCTAAGGCCCATCTTCAAAAACTGCTTGTTTCTCCTAAAAGTGTATCTGGTCGCATAGGTAAAACATCACAAGAAATAATTGATATTCTTATAGATAAATATGAAAATGATCGAACTTGGTGTCCTAGTGGCCTTGCTAAAGCACTAATCGACTATGAAATGCTAACAATTGATACTGACATTTACAGAACACTAACTGGTGATTTTTATAGATTTTATAAAGACACTGTTGCAAAAATGTCAGCGGTTGGAGGAATAGGCGTAGATCACTCAGACTTTACAAAACATAAAGACCTTTTTGAAAACGTTATTGAAAAAGATCCAAGCCAATATCCAGTATATACCAGACTTAGAAATAAATTAGTTGATGGAGAAATTTCTCCAAATGATTATGCCGAGCTATTCAGCATGAAGGTATCAGAAGTAAAGTTGTTGAAGTCTATCTGGGCCGAAACGAACTTGAGTGTTGGAGAGCTTAGGTAATGGAATCTAAAATAGAGAGTGCACTACTTGTAGATACATGCTCTGTTTATAAGTTATATTTCTTTGTAAATGAAGTGATTCCTGAAAAGGTAATCCTTGTTCCTGCTCTTGGAACGTTGAGTTTCATCCAATTGTTAAAAGCGAATTTGATGATGATATAGAAGCGTTTAATCTATTCAAAAACCTTACGCCAAAACCCACAAAGAAACCATTCCCCGATTTCCTTGAAACGATTGGAGAGCAAGCATTTCCTAAGATCGAAAAATTCATCAATGACAATTTAACGAATCGATCTCTTACGCAAAAGAGAGGTAGGGGAAGAGGATCAAACTTGTGAGAGGAATATTGAGCATAGCGGGGATGAGGATTTTTTCTAGCACAGTCATCTCATAGTACTCCGACTCTGACGCATAGTCGGTAAATCTGCCGCCATGGCGTGACTGTCCACTGTGTTAAATACTTCTATTTTAAAGAAGTATTTTGAGCTATATGAGTAAGTTGCCTGAACTATATCCTAGCTGAGATACAGGTTGATTTATGGCCATTTTAGATAGCTTATAGCTCTTTTCTAGCCACAATATTTTTTGTATGATAAATTTTGTCTATTAAGTATTAAATTTGGAGCACTTATGGATCTTCCTTGTAGTAAAGCACTTGTTATTATCCCAACATTCAACGAAATCGATAATATTGAAAAGATGATTCGAGCGGTTTTTGCTGAGTCGACTGATTTCTCACTTCTCATTATTGAAGATGGTTCTCCTGATGGAACTGCAGATGTTGTGAAGAAGATGCAAGGTGAATTTTCGAACCTCAATATGATTGAGCGCAAGGGCAAACTGGGACTCGGTACTGCTTATATTACAGGGTTTAAGTGGGCACTTGAGCGAAAGTTTGAATTTGTATTTGAGATGGACTGTGACTTTTCCCATGATCCAAAAGACTTAAAGAATCTTTTCGCTCGCGCAGTTGAGGGGGCCGATCTGGTTATTGGATCGCGCTATATCGACGGCATTCGCATCATCAATTGGCCTTTTAGAAGACTTCTCCTCTCTTACGGAGCAGGGATCTACACCAGAATGATCACAGGGATTCCTGTTCTCGACACCACTGGTGGCTTCAAGTGTTTCAAGCGCTCAACCCTTAAATCAATCAACCTCGATCGTAT
>JAGLCH010000102.1 GCA_023146355.1 Bacteriovoracaceae bacterium
ACTGCCCCCAGATTCGCTTCGAGATTTAGGCTTTTCCCTCGGACTTATAAATATTGATAATGCAGTATTTGCAAAGGACGACGTTGTAAGACGTGCTATTTTAACTGTTTCTGGAAATGAATCAATCCACCTGTGGACCGCAAATAAGTATCGTGTAAAGGATGGAAAACCTGCACTCAATATTAACGATATTGCTGGTGCCTACTATAACCCTGAGGCCGATGCCAAATTTGTTCGCTTTCGTTATTTTACTAACCCGATCTTTGGAGAAGGCGAGATTAAGAAAATCCCTTACCATCGAGTGGCGGTTGGAAATTTTCCGCCAGGTTACTTTAAAGATAAGATTGTTCTCATCGGTCCAAGCTATCTTTCTCGTAGTGTGGATTTTGCTCTCACTCCTTATAATACTAATAATTACATCACATCAAAAATGGCAATTCACGCTTCCATTATTCAATCCTTGATTCAGAATAAAACGATATATACAACTTCCAGATACTTTGGTTATTTTGTTTCAATTATGCTCGCGGTATTTCTCTCTGTTTTTGTTGTGCGCACCAATCCTGCACGGGCCCTCTACGTTGTGATGGGTACTCTGTGTATTGTAATTGCATCATCATTTGCACTATTTACACTATTTGGTATTTGGCTTAATACTATCCACTTCATTCTCACTATTGCAGCGGCCTTCTATATCGGAATACCTTTTAAGGCCATTGATGAGTACCAGAGACGATTTGCGATCCAAGAGGAGACTAAGCTTTTAAGAAAAGTAGAAAACCTTAAACAGAACTTTATTTCCTTAATGAGCCACGACTTAAAAACTCCTGTTGCAAAGATTGCAGGGCTCGCAGATACGATGAGGCGATCAGCACATGGTAATCCTGAGGTTGAGCAGGGTATTGAGTCAATTGTAGAATCAACAAGAGAACTTAATAATTTTATCACTTCAATTTTAGATCTTACAAAGGTTGAGTCGAGAAATATATCCCTTACTAAAATGCCCGAAGATATTAATTCAGTTATTGAGCAAGTAATGACTGATCTTAGATTCGAAACAAGAGCTAAGGGAATGAAAATAAAGTGTGATCTTGCTCCCCTGTATCCCATTCAAATCGATCACCAGCTAATGACTCGCGTCGTCTCAAACCTTGTTGGGAATGCGATAAAGTATTCTGGTGATGGAATAACTGTTTCTATTAAGACATGGGATGATGAAGAGTGGGTGTACGTTGAGATAACAGATGATGGTATTGGAATACCTCAGAATGACTTGGCACATATATTTGAAAAGTTTTATCGCGTAAAAAATGATGCAAATCATAGCATCAAGGGTAGTGGTTTAGGACTATACTTGGTAAAATATTTTATCGAACTCCACGGCGGAACAATTAACGCCAAGTCAGAGGTAGGAGTTGGAACAACATTTGAAATTAAGCTAATTAATGCTTAAGAAATGGAGTTGGCATGCATAAAGTACTAGTTGTTGATGATGACAAGGTGTTGCAAGATAATGTCTGCAAAGCACTTGAGTATCATGAGTTTAGAGTAGATGTTGCTTCTAATGGCCTAGAGGCCGTTAATGCTGTTTATAAAGAAAAATATGACTTAGTGGTAATGGACGTCAATATGCCAGAAATGGATGGTATTGAGGCACTCACTGAGATCAAAAAACACGATCCTTCTATTATTGTACTAATCCTTACTGCCTATTCAAATGTTGGGGATGCAGTGCGAGCAGTTAAAGAGGGTGCATTTAATTATCTTGAGAAGCCAATTAGTTCTGAAAATTTAGTTGCTCTCATAAAGCGAGCACTTAAGGCCCGATCACTTGTTGAGACTTCAATCTTTTCAGCTCCGACACTTTCACTTGGTCAAAATGATGATAAGTTCGTTGGAGAATCGGAACCAATGCAGAAGGTTTTTAGTATCATAAGTAAACTGGCACAAGTTAATACCCCAGTACTTATTCGAGGAGAATCAGGTACTGGTAAAGAGCTTGTGGCCAAGGCCATTCACTTCAATGGCCCAAGAAAAGATAAAAGATTTGTAACCATCAATCTTGCTGCAATACCTGACAACCTTATTGAGTCTGA
>JAGLCH010000103.1 GCA_023146355.1 Bacteriovoracaceae bacterium
TTTGTGTATTACCCTGTGTGTTACCCCGTAGAGTAAGGTGTTGCCATAGTCAATCTTAGACATGATATAAGCATGTATAAGTGACTTTGCTGCATCCTCAGTGAGGTATTTTCTTATTCTGCCGATATTTTGAATGTTGATATATGAAGAACGTAGAATGTTGTTAACATGTGCTTCCATAGTTATGTGATTATCAAAAATAACCCCTAAATTTCTAACCTGTTTGCTTGGTATAATAGTATGATCACCTATCTGGACACTTATTTTATCAATTACATTTTTTCTTTTTGTATTGAACACAATTAGTTCCGTTTTTCCATCATTAAGTTTAAGCATATTCCCATGCATCCAAGCCCGTATATCGCACACACAATCCTCAATTCTAGAGGTATTATCTGTGCGAAGTTCTTCTGGTGTGGCCGCTATGTAGAGCTGAGTATCATCAGCATATAAGTGATAGTCAAGGTTATGATCTCGGATTATTTTTCCAAGTGGTGTAGTGTACATCGTGAAAAGTATTGGACCTAAAACTGAACCCTGTGGCACACCCTGATCAAGGGTACATTCATTTGATAATTTACCATCTATCTGTACAGACTGCTTACGATTGGATAAATATGAACGGAACCAATCAAGTGCACTGTCCCTGATGCCAAAATTGTGATCAAGACGATCTAAAATGATGGCATGTTCTAGAGTGTCAAATGCAGCTGATAGGTCAAGCAAAAGAAGTATAGCTGTACCACCTGCATCAACTATTTTCAGTAGATCGTTTTGGACTCTTGTAAGAGTGGTCTCTGTGGAATGGGCCTCCCTATAAGCAGATTGCATTTTCTCATATAAACCGTTTGTCTTTAGGTGATCTTTCAGATTTGCAGCCACCACCTTCTCTATGACTTTAGACAAGAATGTTAAATTTGATACTGGACGGTAGTTTTTGAGAATTTCTGGATCAAGAGAAGGTTTTTTAAGATGTGGTTTAATTGTGGCAAGTTTGAGTGTTGATGGGACTGTTGCAGTCGACATAGAAACGTTTACTATTCTTGTGATAAGTGGTAGAATAGTGTCGATACAGTCCTTAATTAACCAAGTGGGGCAAGGGTCAAGCTGGCATGTCTTTGAAGTGGACTGCTTGATTATTTTAAGAATATCTTCATCTGTGATGGGGGAGAAACTTTGCAGTGGGAAGGGAACATCATTAGTTGTGAAATCGCAGTTCATTTTGCTAGTGGGAGGCGAGGGAGAATGTACAAGCTCATCCTGAATCGCTTTGATTTTGTTGGTAAAAAATGCTAGGAATCTCTCTGCGAGCTCTTCAGCTGACCCACTGTCAGGCAGTATTTCTTTCTTCGTTTTATTCAATAGTTTGTTAGTGATACCAAAAAGAGCTTTCTGGTCATGACCACATTCCAACACCTTCTTTGAAAAGTAATCCTTTTTCGCCCTTAATACCATTTTGTTAACCACACAGCACTGATGTCGAAAAATTTGTTTATGAACCTCTAGTTTAGTGCGACGATATCTTCGTTCTAGCTTACGCCTTTTTTGCTTTGCATTGCGTAGTTCCTCCGTATACCATGGTGCAAATGGCCTAAGAATAAGAGCTTTTTTTATCTCCGGAGCATGTGAGTCTATCACTCGTTTTAATGAGTTGTTGTAAATATTTATGATTCCATCGATTTCATCACATTCCAAAAAGTTATTTCTCGCGAGCTCAACAGACAGATCTTTCTTAAAATCAATCACATTTATGGACCGTAGTTTGCGATAAGTTACAGTCTTCCATATTGGTGGGGGTTTTGATGCGTCAAGTATGCAGCAGAGTGCAAGATGGTCACCTGCCTGGCCACTCTGTTCATTGCAGAGTCCTGGCTCATGCACATTCCAACTCTTTATTACTAGATCATTTGATCTTGAAATGGCAACATCCAGTGTATGCCCATGCTTGTGAGTAGGTACATTTATATGCTGTTCAAGCCCAAAGGCATTCAATATGCCATTAAATTTCTGACCTGCTTTATTTGAGGAGTTGTCCAGGTGGAAATTGAGATCTCCGACCAGGACCAGTCTGCCTGAAGTGGAAGCCAGGTGATCACAATAGGTGGAAAACTCCTCAAAGAATTGCCTGTTAGTGTGTTTATTTGCTTTCGTTGGCGGTGGTCGATATATTGAAACAATTCTGATGTGATCAGATTTAACCTTTACCACCACCTCTATGTGTTCAAATGAGGAAAACATGTTTGTGGAGGCCACTCTTTTCAGTTGGATATTTTGTCTGTAAATGATGGCAACACCACCCCCTCGTCCACTCTCTCTTGGCTTGTTTGCAATTTCATAACCCTCTGGTACAATCCCACCAATATTTAATGAATCCTTACCTAACCAGGTTTCCTGCAAAGCAATAATATCAAAGAAATTGTCTGTAATGTAACTACAGAGAGACTTAGACTATAGTCAGAGTCAGTTTTACTTATTTATTTGTGTTTTTATTTATATCTGATGGTTAATCACATTCATAGGAAATGGGTAGGGTTCATCAGATATTGATTATAT
>JAGLCH010000104.1 GCA_023146355.1 Bacteriovoracaceae bacterium
CTGCACCACCTGCACCGGCTGCAGAGCCGGCTCCAGATCTGGAACCAGCTGAGGAGTTACCTGCTGCCGATGGTGATCTAGAAGCGCAGATGGCCGCAGCAATTGAAGAAACACCTGCTGGTGATGATGATCTAGAAGCGCAGATGGCAGCAGCAATTGAAGAAACGCCTGCTGGTGATGATGATCTAGAAGCACAGATGGCAGCAGCAATCGAAGAAACTCCTACAGAGGAACCCGCTGCTGAAGCTGCTCCTGCTCAAGAAGAAGTTGGCGTACCTGATGAAGGTAATGCTGAGCAAAAATCTGCAGAAGAACTCTTAGGAGAGTTTGAAAAGATGCTTGGGTAATTTATTTTTCTTAGAGGCCTTTATGAAAAAATTGATCCTGCTTTCTCTTATAATAACATTTTCTTTACCTACGTTTTCGGCGATTAAAGGAAAAGACAAGTACAGCACTGCTCCTACAGCAATCAAAGAGAGACTGCTGGCACGTTATGAAAAAGACTACAAAAATAAAATTGATCTAAAGAAATTGAAAGCAGATACATTGGCGCTTAATGGAAAAGCTGTTCCTGCACTTATTCAAGTTATGAAAAGTAACAAGTATCCTGATAAGAACAAGTGGATGGCCACCTTCTTACTCGGCCGTATCATGGGAAAAAAATCGTCTTCTTTTATTGCTAAGTTCTCTCAGCATCCTAGTTGGATAATGAGAATGGCGTCTCTTAAAACTCTCTTGGCATTGAACGAGAAGGGTTATGGAAAGGTTTACGCTTTGGCACTCAAGGACAAATCATATATTGTACGAGTTCAAGCACTAGAGAATCTCCGTCAAATGAACCTTAAAAAGTATGCTCCATACGTTTGGCAGATGCTATATGATAAGAAGAATTACCATATAGCGAATAAAAAAAATGGTGAAGCAACGCCCTCAAAAACACGAAGCCATATTATTAAGAAAGTAGTTCGAACAGTGGGCGACCTAAATTTTAAAAAAGCTCAGGCATCGTTACTCTCGATGGTTCAGAAAAAGCGATACGATGATATTTTTGAAGAGATGGATTATGCTCTCTCAAAGCTCACTAACAAGAAATCTCCTGCCGGAAACAAAAAGGTTAAGAAGAATTTTTGGAAGAGAGTAAGAATGTCGAAAATTACAATTTAGAAGCTAGCTTCTAGATCATCACTTTTCTTTTGTTCAATTTTTTTAAGCTTCCTATCAATTTTGATAATTCTGGCAATTCGGTAGAGAATAGTCTGTTCTTGAATACCATCTGTTGGAACCTCTTTCCAACCCTGAAGGAAGTCTTGCTCTACTAGCTGTCTTTTGTGTACTGTAACCTTTGTAACTTCTCTGGTTCCGCTAAATCCCTTTGCTACATTAACTAGAACTCTAAATTTGGCAGATTTAACAGAGTCTCTTCCGCCAAATGCCTCCGCAAAGTTAAGGTCTCCTGTATTATCAATCCAGCGAGTTTTTATAACACCTGCTTCTTGATTTTGGAGAGCGAGGTCAAATCGCTGCATGACTTGAATTACGGCCTGCCAGGTCTCATCGTAGTTTGAACGGAAAATTTTCGCTGGGATTTCAAACTCTTCTGTTATGTATTGGAATTGCTTATAAGAAGAGCAAGAGCTCAGCAAAATAAGGCCGCAAGTGATTAATAATTTGATTTTTTTCATCATTTTTATTGTATCCTATATTTCGTAATAATGAAGTGAAAAATGGATGCTTACGCTATGGATTACTTAAAGACAGCAAAAAATGTTCTTACTCTTGAGGCCAATGCTCTGATAGATGCGAGTAATAAGTTAACAGAAGATCAGATTAATCACTTTCTAGAGATTATTGAATTCCTTCGAAGTGTAGGAGGAAATCTCATTTTTTGCGGTGTTGGAAAATCAGGCGTCATAGCAACAAAACTTGCAACTACTTTCTCATCTCTTGGGCTCCCATCTTTTTTCCTTCATCCTGTAGAGGCCCTTCATGGAGACTTAGGACGTGTAACTAAGTCCGATGCAATTGTTTTTCTCAGCAAGTCTGGAACAACCTCAGAAATTATAAATCTGCTTCCATTTATTAATATTAAAGAGAATATGCGTCTTGGACTTCTTGGCAATACTGATTCAACAATCGCTCGTGAATGTGGCATTGTCTTTGACTGCTCAGTTGAGCAAGAGGCCTGTATAAATGATCAAGCTCCTACAACCTCATCGACTCTCGCTCTTGCAATGGGCGATGCCCTTGCAGTTGTTTATGAAAGTTTTGTAGGTCTCTCAAAAGAGGGATTTGCACAAAATCATCCCGGTGGATTACTTGGTAAGTCTCTTAGACTCAGAGTCAAAGATCTGATGTGGAAGTTAAAAGATTGTCCCACTGTTGCTCCTGACGCATTATTTAAAGATGTCATCTTAGAAATGACTAAAAAGCCAGTTGGCGGTTGTGCTGTTGTCGATAAGAATAATAAAATGCTTGGGATTTTTGTTGAGGGTGATATTAGACGTACTTTTGTTGAAAATGAAAATGGTGTCACCGTTGCAGTTACAGATGTCATGAATGCAGATCCCGTTAATGTGGGGACCGATGAACTTGCATTTGATGCTCTAAAACTAATGGAGCAGCGGAAGAATGCAATTGATATCCTCCCTGTTATTGATGAAGGTAGAAACTTTCTTGGTTTTATCCGTCTTCACGATCTTTTGAAGGAGGGATTTGTTTCCGGGCAATTGCCCAGATTAGAACCCCAAGAATAGTCCATAATCCAAATAAATTTAAAATTCCAAACCTCTGAAAGAGGGTTGCTTGTCCCTTCCTTAACTTTAATTCAAGGTCGATAACTTCTTCATTGAAAAGCTTTGAACGCCTTGATTCTGTTCCATCGGGGTAGATGATGGAGCTAATTCCTGTGTTAGTCATTCTAACAATTGGGAGTCCAAACTCAACTGCGCGCCATCTTGTAAGGTATAGGTGCTGGAAGGGCTCGATGCTTTTTCCATACCAAGAGTCGTTGCTGATATTAACAGCAAAGTGAGGAAATTCATCGAGACGGTTTAGATAGTCTCTAAAAAATGAATAGGAAAGAACTTCGTAGCAGATGGCAGCAATGAATCCTTTGTCTTTTACCTTAAAGAGGGGAAATCTTTCACCTGTGGCAAAGTAAGAGATATTTTGAATATAACGCCCTATATACTTATTCAGTGGCCCAAGGGGGAGTGTCTCCCCAAATGGAATCAGCCGGCTCTTATGGTAGAAGTTTTTGAGTCTTGCTTCCCCTTGATTATTATTTCCCACAAAAAAGGCCGCATTATACTGGTTTTCAAAAGAGTAATAATTTCTTGAATTATTCTTATGGTCGTAGCCTCCAAAAAATAGATCAGCACCACCTTGTTCTACAGTCTGTCGAATGACAGAAGGGATAGAGTCTCTGTACTCTTGCATTCCTGCACTACTAATTATTCTAGGATAAGCAGTTTCTGGCCATACGATGAGGTCAATATTTTCAATACCGGGGGCCAGAGACAGCTTTCGATATGTTCCTTGAACGGTCATACCTGATTTCTTAAATTGTTTTTCAGCAGAGATTTTAAGATTGTTACTTATATTGGCCTGAACCATTCTCACTCTAAGTGAGGAGTCACTTTTGTACTCAATTGGAGTCAAAAGAGATATGACCAATGTAATTGTTATGGCAAGTGCAGGAAGTATATCGAACCGCCTACGGGCCACCAGCTTTACAATTGAAAATACAAACCAATAGCTCAAAAATGAATAAAGCTGGGCACCAAAAATAGTTGCAAGGCTTAAGTATTGTCCTAGAGCTAGCCAAGCGTGTCCTGGTTGTGATGGAAACTGTTGGGGAATTACAATATCAATTATAGTTAGCAGTGCTGCGAGAAGAAAAGAACTCATCCTGTGAGATTTAATCTCGATATTATTTTTCTTTAAAATGAAAAGAGCAATAAAAAACACCCAGTATTGTGGCAAGATGATGAGAGAGAAAAGCCCTCCCATAAGGAAGTTAAAGGGGGAGGAGATCCCGCCAAACTCCGCAATCGTATAGGGAATCCAGTAGTATCCCGCAAAAGTTGCTCCACAGAAAAAGAGTAAGAACTTTATAAGGTCTGATTTGATCGCAGTCCTGCTGCGTAAGATATCGATGCTACAAAAGAGTAAGCTAAGTCCGATGATTGGGCCGAAGAGTGAAGTATAGTAAAGATCGGTGGGGAATCCTGTTGAGTAAAAAACGCCACCAATTAATGGGAAAATGAATTTAAGTATTTTTATCATAGGTAATGGTACTGTTATCCTCAATTATTTGCCAATGTTATCAAATGTTTATTAACATTTAAGAATGGAAGTAGCCCACACACAATTCTTACAAGATATACCAGAAAGAATCATTCTTCGTTGCCCAAAATGTAAGTCTATTTATGTGGATGATGGGGAGTGTGAATCCTGCGGTTTTCGCCTTGGCCTCGATCGGCTAGGAGACCCCCTAGGAGAGCGGAGCTATTACGCCATATCTGAGAGTTATTTAAAAGAGCACTCTGTTTTTGGTATTGAGTTACCTCAGCTATTTTATTCGAAAAGAAAAAAAGATAAATACCTTCGTCAATTGAATTTTCGTTTCACGATCCTCTTGGATTATTTCCTCTCTGATAGGGATTGCAATCAGGTCAGGCGGCGAGTGTTCTGGAGTGAGCTCAAAACCATAACTTGGAAAATGGTTCAATTAGGCGTTTCGCACAATGGTATCGCTGACCAAGTTGAAAAACATCAAGGTCATACTGAGTACCGCATTGTCGCTTCTGAAATAATTAATTACTTGATGGATTGTGGTCAGATGCAACTAGA
>JAGLCH010000105.1 GCA_023146355.1 Bacteriovoracaceae bacterium
TATGTTCGCCAGTTTTCCTGTTCCTTACTCTGATCCTTGTGTTCTTCAACATAGTGGATGCCAATATCAACACCGTCTACACGGAACTCAAATTGTAAATCGTTTCCAGCATTGTGTGGTCGAACACTTAAGCTTAAGTCTAAATAGCAATTGCAAGCAGTGGCAAGTGTGAAGGTATCTAAGTATATCGATTGCATAGATGTACTATCTGGGAGAGTGACAACATCTAAGTGGTTTGCTATGTACTCTACAGCAACTGCACCGCTAGGGCCTGTCGCACCAGTATCACCTTTGTCACCAGTATCGCCTTTGTCGCCAGTGTTTCCGATATCACCTTTGTCGCCTTTGTCACCTTTCTCAACATTAGTGACCACGCCAGCATCATTCTTATATCTCAAAACACCATCTACTCCAACCCATTGGCGGACAGATCCGACCTGGGGGATGCTGGGTTCATCTTGTTTTGTGTATTGTATGTAACTCATATAAGCACCATGCTGCCATTTAATATGCAGTTAGAATTGAACTCAGGGTCGTGCAGTACCATAACCATTCCGGTCAGGACTTCTACATCACTACTGAATCGCCTGTGTATTTGTTTCGGTTCGTCTATCTTCTCTTTCATCGTCTTGGACTTTCCGGCCACGTACAAGATATCATCTGACTCTGGTACATATTCAACCTGCCCAAAATGTTCAATTCCATCTCTTTCTAAAATTGCGAATTTTGGGTTGCCCGACATAAACTACTCCGAATGGAGGCCCGAAGGCCCCCAAGGATTAAGCATTCTTTTTAACGAATCGTACTTCAACATGTAGGTCAGTTGCGTTTTTAGCAACACCAACTTGCCAAACAAATGTTCCTGATCCACTAGGAACTGAATCAACAAGTGTTGTTCCATTCCAGTAGTAAGGTACACCAGCAGTGGCACCACTTAGAACACCAGAGATTATAGTATCGTTCGCTAGAACTTTTACTGTTTCCCCTGCTGCTTTTGTCTCTAAGAATAGTCCAATACCTCTATGTGCATTGTTAGTATCTGAGTAAGGAAGTGTTGTATTGTCGCCAGAGATTCTAGCAAGGTCGCCCTTAGTACATCCACCAGTACCTACTAAGTACTCAACTCCACTCTGAGAAATCAATCCGTAAAGTTCCTGTAAGGCACCTTCTACTTCGATTTCTGTTGTAAAGTTACCAGCATCAACAATTGGTAAGTATGCTGCTGTAAGGTCAGATGCTTTCCAAGGTTTAGCATCAGTAATCGCAGTTGCGAAGTCGATACCTAATTTGTTAGCATTGAATAAAAGAGAAGATGTAGCAGCGATGAGGTCAACATTTATGATGTTTCCGTCAAGTGCAATACCTTCACCAGGTTGTAGTTGTGTTGGTGATGTAAAGAGTTCCCAAACAATGTCGTCAGTTCCAACAGTGTGAACACCGTCAACACCTGTACCAACAGATGAGATAAAGAAAGGTCTACCACCATTTACTGTTCCGTTAAGGACAACAGGTATTAGAACACCATTTACAATCTCTGCTTGTGGTTGGTTGTCTAGATCTTCTGATCTTACCCATGCACCAGTAGCGGCAATATAAATACCGTTTTCAGTAGCATCAGTTTGATCTTTAACAAGTACTCTGTCACCAACTGCAACGGCCTGACCATCGATGGTTTGGATTCCAGTTAGTGCAAGGTTAGCGATTGATGCTGCAACAACATTACCTTTTGCACGATTACCAACGGCCAATGCGTCAGCATATGCTTTATTTACTGCATCGTTTGAAGAAACAGGAGTAGCAACACCATTGATTAGGTTGGTGTTCATGTTGAGGGCACCTGTCATTGCTCTAGTACCTGTAAGGTCTAGGAAGTCAGGGTGTGTGTCAATCCCTACTCTACCGTCTAGGCTATTGTGGTCAATAGCTCCAACATTTATGAGTGAAGAATCTAGGAGGCCAGAGGCATCCGTTAAGAGTGGTTTATTTTCATTACCAGCACCGCCAGTATTGGTATAGTCAGATGATTCGTACCCTTCGGCCTCGAAGTCCAACCCAGTAGCATTATCTACGTACTTAAATTGCTTTGCCATTTTTACAGTCCTTTGTAATAGCTAATTAGTTTTTGATTTCACCTGTCATAGGATCATAGCCCCAATTTGACCCTGTTAAGCCATACTTTTCTTGTAGTTCTTTGGCCAACTTCTTATGTTTGTCAGCAAGCCTTTTCTGTTCTTTTCGAGCAACGGGGAGTTCTGTATTTAGTTGCTCTACTTCCTTAGATTTTAAGGTATAGTTGGCACTAAGTAAAGTTAGTTGCACCTTGGCGATCTCTGTTTTGGCCAGGTGTAGAGCTACTTCTTTACTGTGTAAGGCCATGTTGAAACCACTGGTCTCCATCTTCGCCATATCCTCTGCGGACAGGCTTTTCTCTTGTTCATCATTCATGTTTTAGCTCCTAACCATCCTCTCGCCTTTCATAACCAAGAAACTTTTATCACTAAATGGTTGTCCTAATTTCAATCTGATCTGACCTGTTATTGTTGGTACAGTGGTCGTTATTGCTCCTGGGACATCAGCACTTAGGTAGTATTCCTTGGCCACATCTAGACCAGAGTAAATATCTAAAGTGGCACCGGCCACTCTTACAGTACATAGTGTACTACTAGATTTGCTCTCTACGAAACCTATGATGTTACTATTTGGTAAACCATCGGCCAATCCATTCTTTGCAGTGCCATCTGCTTTCATAATTATTGCTGCACCTACATAAACATCTAACTCACAAGGGACGTTAGGTATTACGGCATTTATCAAACTTGGCGATAGGTCTGCCCTCACCAACTTGATACCACCACTCTCTTTTTGGGTAACTATTAAGTGGGTTGTCATTATCCGATCTCCATTGGTTCTTCTGGTTGAACGAATATACTTCCACTACCGTTGCTTGATGCCACTTTAGTAACCCACCCAGAGACAGGTATGGTTTCTTGCATACCACCAGTTGGGTTGAGGTATAGTGGTTTATTTAATCCATAAGTAAATCCGGTCGACACTCTATTTCCAAATAGAAGAACCGCTTTGCTTTCCCCGGCAACACCTGACTCAATCAACATGCCGAGGACACGGGACTTGGCCTCTGATGAACTAGATGCACCAGCGATATTTGTACCACTTGTTGCAGTAACCAATGTGTTCTCTGTTATGTCCTCATCTAGTTTTCTATTCACCAATAGGAAGGTTGCAGATTCAACAGATGTGCTGACATCTACTGTAACCTTGTCCCCATCTTGTGTGACACTTACAGCACCACCAGTGAAGTTGAGAGTGTCAGTTGAGGCAATCGCCACGCCCTCGCCCTCTATAGATATCTCACCAGTGCCACCATCCGAACTGGGGTTGATGTTCCCACCGAGCATCTGTACAACAGTGTCTCCACCTTTGGGCATGGTTATATAATCAGTCTCTATTGTAGATCCATCGCTATACTCGAATCTAAGATAGAATTTATCTTTCTTTTGAAATGTCTTAACGTCAATTACTACCGGAGCATCTTCACCCTTAGGGCCAGAGATACCTAAACCACCTTGACTACCTGTGGCACCAGTTGGGCCGATACAACCCATGGCACCCATTGGGCCAATCGCCCCACGATCACCCTTGTCGCCATTGTCCCCATCCTGTCCACGTTGACCTTTCTGGCCACGTGATCCTTTAGGGCCATCGGCACCGATAGGCCCTAGAGATCCAACTTCACCAACTGGGCCTTGCTCGCCACGTTGTCCACGTTGTCCCCTGGAACCATGTTCCCCTTTATCTCCGACAACTCCGACCTCACCAGGTTCTCCTACTTGACCCTTTTCTCCACGCAAACCTCTTGGGCCTTTAAGACCTTCATCACCAACTGGCCCATCCGATCCAACAGCACCATCTTGTCCGTCCTGTCCGGTTGGCCCTTGTTCACCTTGTAGGCCCTTGGCACCTCGACTACCACTAGCTCCACGGAGTTCTGCCTTTTGGACATCACTCAACTTGTCAAAAGTCAGTGCCAGGTTGTCTTTATCTTCATCTGTTAAGTGGGAGAATTTTAGTTTTAGCTTGTCGACATCTGAGGGAAGTAGGTCGTCAAATACCAATTTGTTGGCCTTGAGGATATCTTCAATCTCTGCTCTCTCGTCCTCAAAAATAAATGATGACCCTTGCTTACCCTTCTGACCCCTAGGGCCTCGTAACTGTGCCTTGTCGCCATCTGACAGGTCGTTATATGTAAGTTTGTGGCGGTCGCTTGCCTCATCCACCATAGAGTAGATGAGATTAGATATGATGTCCGTATTCTCCTCAAGGGAGAAATCTTTACCATCAACACCTTCTCGACCATCAACACCATCTTTACCATCTTTACCCTTACTACCACGTAAGGATAAAATTTCTGAGTCGGATAGGTCGTTAAATTTTAATTTGAGAGATGGTTCTAAATCTTTTATGACGTTGCGAACATCCGCAACTATTGATTCTCTATGTAGGTCGATATCGAAATCTCGCCCCGACTGGCCTTTGGCCCCTCTTGGCCCCTTTATGGGAGGGTTCTCTATAGCATATTCATTAACGGCTGCGTCAACAAACGATTGCATGAGAGCGATCAGTACTGCTTCATTCTTCATCAAAACCTACTACGTTTTTCTACGAGTTTAGTTCTTCTTCTTTTTTAAATAAGATGTTACGGCCTCAGTCAAATCTTCGTCAGACTTGGAAGTGTTTGGCCCTTCTGGTTTCTTCCCTGCTATTTGGGAGTCAATGATTTCATCCAATCTCGACACAGGTGAGAAGTTATTTGCTGCGATATAGTATTCATCGCCACCCTCATAAGGTGCATCGCCTTCCATTTGCCTGATCTGATTCGGTGTAATGGATGCGTTTTGCATACGAGAGGTATAGTATTTTGCTTTTGTTTCCATGTCACCACGGTAGACAGCTCTAAGATCTAATTCAGACTTAAAGGCCTTAGTGTGGGGATTGTTGCGAACCATTTTCATATTAACTTCTGATTCAAGATTACATGCCCAGGCATCTAATGTGTCAGTAGTTACTTCCAGGTTAGCGTGTTCGATATTATTATATGTGGCAGATTCACCATCGAACAATTTCTGTGGTGGTATCCCTAGAAACCTTGCGATCTCTAATACAGAGAATTTTCTACTCTCCAAAAACTGTAGGACATCAGGAGATATAGATACAGGTTTAAATTCAGCACCCTCTTCTAAGATGGCAGTTCCACCTGTCTTACGTCCAGAGTGATTCTTGTCCCAGGACTCTTTCAAACGAGTAAAGGCCTCGTCAGATAAAGCACCTGGCACCGTAACCACACCACTAGGCAACCCACCGTTGGTGAATAACGAGTTGGCGAACTTATCGGCACCACGGCTTGTCCCAAGTGTCTCAGCAGCATATGCTACAACTCCCTGACTTATTATACCGTCCTTGGTATGGAAATTTCTTGTGTGCAGTATCTTGCTAGGTGGCAGTATTATTTCTTGACCAGATGCAGATGCATTGGCAGAAATTCTATACCATAGCTTCCCTGATGTATCCCTAACAGGCTCGCAAGATCCCTGGTCGATTGGGTATATACCAGTTGGTTTACCCCTGTAGTCTCTCTCAATCTCGGCATAGTGATTGCCGTAAATAATTGCAGATTGGATTGAGAGGAGTCGGAACGAAAAGGCCGACATTTCTGGATTGGGGGCAAATTGTAACAATGTGAGGAGATCATCATCCACCATACCATTGTTAATATCTTTGAGATTGAAAGGTAATTTAGCTATCTGAGATGAGAGGTATATAAGGCCTCTGTGGAATGCCGATACCTCCATACAAGTGTCGGGAGAGATTATTGTCCCTGCTGACATACGAAAAGGTATGGCCGCAGCATCTGGATGACCTGTGGTTCCTGTCAATTTGGCAATGAACGATCCAATTCTTCCCATAATAACACCTATTTTTTCTTGGCCCTTGAAGGTCTAACTTTCTTTTTAACAGTTTCTACTGTTTTCTCTTCTTTTGCAACTTCAATATCCGCAGTCTCTTCAACAGCAATTTCTTCAACAGCAATTTCTTCAACAGCAATTTCTTCAACAGCAATTTCTTCAACAGCGATTTCTTCAACAGCGATTTCTTCAACAACTACATCACCATTGGAACCAATGCTTAATTCATTGGATGATAACTTACCGTCAAAATCTACAACATGCTTACACCCTCGTTTTATCCAACGCTTTGCAAATCCATGTTCCTCTGGTAGGTCATAAACACATCCGGCCTCGAAAACTACGCTATTATATTCTTTTCTAGTGAAAAATCTTATCTTCATGTCCAATCCTATAAGTAGATAAACAAAAGGCCCTACGATGCAGGGCCTTTGTCAGTTTAATATCTTAAAAATTAAAGACCTTGCTTGTAACCAGGCTTAAATCTTAGTTGGTGAGCAATGTACTCAACTGCAACTAATTTAGCGATTGCACCGTTTGTGAGGTTTACAGAAACTCCGTAAAAACCGTTGTTATGGTCTAGGTCTGATGCCATAACTTCGATGATAACATGTCCCTTTACGTCAGCAAGATCAGCAAGATCAATTGCATCAGAGTTTAGCTCTACTTTTGTGAAAACAGTCTCAGCATCTTTCTTGATGTAGTAAGCTGATTTGATTTCTAGTGCTTTAGTAGTTGTTCCGTCAAATTGCTTTAGTGCCGCAGCAACTGTAGCAGATGTAGAAGTACCAAAGTTTAGAGAGATTGCAACACTGTCTGTGTTTGCAAGACTAATTACTTCACCAGTTAGGCCACCTGTACAATCAACTGGTGCCATAACTTTCATTCCATTATCTTCTGAAAAGTATGTATTCATTTTATTTCCTTAGAAGGGCTTTCACCCTTCGTTAAGATTATCGGTTATTACTATCTGTCAGCTAGAGTTACTAGTCCTGACATTTCGTAGTTACCATTTTCTGTCTTTACTGGTTTGCTGTAAGGACACTCACCAGCAACTCTCATAACAAATCTGAAAGCACTCTCACCAGTTACAAAGTAAACGTGAGTTGAGATTTCTGATTTGATACCAGATGTTTTTACAGCAGTGATGTAATGGTTAAGGTCTACAAGACAGATGTCGCCTTCTGTTCCTAGTTCTTTTACTCCACCCATCATAGGCATGATTGGTAGTCCCATTAGTGTTCCATAAGGAGCAGCAGATAGGCCAGCAGGTGGCATATAAGCAGGTACAGGAGAGTTAGCACCTTCAACAAACTTCATAAGACGTAGTGAAGGAAGTACTTCTGGATGTACTAACCAAGCAGCATTCTTGATTGACTTAGGAAGAATACGAGCATACATGTTTTCGATGTTAGCTGTATTTACTGTGTCAGCATTTTGTCCTGCTTCTTTAGCAACAGTAACTTTGAAACCTGATCTTAAGAATCCAAGAGGTTTCCCAACACCGTCACCATCGATGATTGCATTGTTGATCTTATGAACGAAAGCCGCTGGTGCTTCTGTTTTGATATAAGACTCAAGTGCTGGTGCATCTTCAAGTAGTTCTTCTGATACTCTTACTAGAGTAGTGATCTTATGTAGTCTAAGGTTTGCTTGACGGAATACAGGTTTTGACTCTGTTCCACCTTCTGCTTCGCCTTCCCAAAATGCTTGAATCCCAGAACCGTCCCATGGAGCAGTTTCAGAAACAGGAAGAACTAGTTGGTTTGAACTTGTCTTAAACTGGCGAGTTTTGCTTAGAAGTGAATCATCACCTTCAACAACACTCTGGATTTCTGTGCGGAAGTCAGTAGGGATAAGGAATCCACCATCTTCTCCAACTCTTTCAACTGATGCAGTATTAACTAAACGCTTATCAACACGTCCAGTAGCTCCTGAATGAGCAACTGCTCTAAAGAAAGATCCACCATTCTCAAAACCGTCATTAACAACAGCTTTAGGAGCGATAGGTGCAACAGCTTGTGTTGCTCTTGGTGCAGGTTGAGCTGCCATTGTAACAACACCTTCGAGAGCTGTTTTAGCTTCGATGTTAGTTTTAAGACCTTCGGCCTCTGTGTTGAAAGCTTTAATTGTTGCTAGATCTTCTGATGTGTAGTCAGCTAGGTTCTGGAACTCACCTAATTTCGCTACAATCTCACCCAATCTCTTATTCATTTCTGCGATTGTCATTGTTTTTCTCCTTAAAGAAAAGATTGTCTGTTATTAGAAACTAGGGTTGCTACATGATTTATGAGCTGATCCCCATTAGTCTACTATCTATATTAAATTTTATTTCGCTTGCTCGTCAAGAAAATTACTGAGGTCGCTTAGTACGCCAAGAACATCTTCCTTAACGAGGTCTGATTCTGTTTTCATTTGCAGAGATGGTGTTTTCTTAATCCAAGGTGCTTTGTCCATATTGCAAGCAGCAACACGCATTTGCTCAGTTCCATCTGCTTTACGAGTTGCAAAGCCAAACTCAATGGCCTCGTCAGCGTCAAGCCAAGTTTCTTTTGCAAGCATAGATTTGAGTTCTGATCTATCCATACCAGTTCTTCTTTGGTAGATAGAAAGCATCTGCTCCTCAATATCATCGAGGCGATCAACTACTGACATCATCTCAATAGAATTTCCCCAAACACCTGACATTGGCTTATGTACCATGAGTTGTGAACCCTCGCCCATGATAACTTCATCACCTGCTAGGGCAATGATTGAAGCGATTGAAGCTGCCATACCGTCTACATATACTGTTACGTTGGCCTTGTGTTGCTTAAGTCTATTGTAAATAGTTACGCCATCGAAAACATCTCCACCAGGAGAGTTTACTCGGATATCTAGTTGTGTGATTGTTTCTGGCAGACCTTTTAACTTGTCTGAGAAGCTTCTGGCAGATACAGAGTCCTCAAACCCATAATCACCAATAGCAGCATATATTGTAATCTCAGCAGATGTTTGAGTTTCATTTTGTTTCATCTGAAAGTTTGCTTCATTTTTGAATTTGAATAGATCGCCCATAAATAACCTCTGTTAGTGGCACACTTGCTATTAGGATGACATAGCTTAGTATGCTTGGCAAGGGACAATAAAAGGCCCTCAACCAACTGGGGGGAAAGCCGAGGGCCAGTATAGAAATTTCTGCCCCGAACACACGTCGTTAACCGGGGCAGTGGTCTATTATATATTTGGATTAGGTGTAATGACAATAAAAAAAAGACCCATAGGTGAGTATGGGTCTTTACGATGATGGTTGTTTGAAAAATGTGTTGAATACTTATCTAAACCTGTGAGGGGACTTATGCAACTGTGAGGTCACTAAAGATCTTCTGCACCACCATCATCTGCACTATATGTATTATTATTTAGGTCGTCAACTTTTAAATCTCTTAATTGAATTAAATCCCCTATAAAGATGGGATCTAGGAGTATTGCCTCATCGCCACTGACATCTCTTCCTAATTTACCAATCTTGCCGATGTCTTTATGGACATAGCTACGGAGGAACCCACGGAGACCACCGTCTTTAGCTGGGAAGTGTATTTTAGATTTATTATATATTGTATTAAAATCTTTTCTTATGTCGTCAACCAATAGGACAAGATCAGACCTCTCTCCGCTATCAAAGGCCCCTTCATCCACACCTTCATAAATCGCACTGATTATAAATTGCTTCCAAACTGTGAGGTGGTCGAAAACCAATGAGTGAAAAGTCTCGCCACGGAAAGGATTATTAGGATCTACTAGGTCATTCCTATCTTTGTCGATTAGCCAATGGCCAAAGCTGACAATTTCAGGACAATCAGGTTGTGCTAAATCTAACTCAAACTGTGCAATCTCTTCTCTAGTCCAGAGTCCATCTGGGGTTGCAGTTTCTAACACTAATGGGAGATTGGATAATTCTATTACAGAGAATCTACGATCATCATGCTCTATTCGCATATCCTGTGCATCGTTATTGGAGATGAGGAAACTGTTATATGTAACAGTGTCCATCGCATCAACACCCTTCTTTTCTACTGATTGTAAGGCATTTGTGATTCGCTTAACATTTGCGTGGTTTTCTTTAGTGATTTTAAATTCATCTAAGTAGATTGCTCGTTTATGTTCTAGGACTGAATTAAATTGTCCAGACATAAGAGATTTAGGGGCCACGGCAAAATGGTCTATACCCACTAGGGCCTGTAGGAGATTAGAAAATACTCCCTTACCAGTTCCTTTCGCTCCGTTCATAACCAAGACAGTATCGTTTCTATATAAGATAGCAACTCTCAACCAGGACAGAACATATAAATAGCTTCTCTCATCGCCTAGGAGATGTCTCAGGAAACTTTCAATGCGTGGTGGTA
>JAGLCH010000106.1 GCA_023146355.1 Bacteriovoracaceae bacterium
ATTCCACTCTTGATGAATATATTCACCTGTGAAAGAGAGGTTTTTATAGAGGAAGTATTCTAAATTAACTGAAACATCTGTCAAAAATGCCTTATCTTTTTCATCATAGCGAAACGGTTGATAACCAACGTAAAAGTTGGGTCTAGAGAGGCTTGAGCTAACTCGCCATGAACTTGGGTTACGCTCTACTGTTGGAGAGTATTCTCTTGGGACCACTTGAAGCTGCACTGATACTGTTGGGTGGTCTCGGTTTGCTTTAATTTCAATATATTCGGTTTCGCTGAAAAATCCTGGGGAGCTTGCTTTGATGGAGTGCTCTCCGGGTGAAAGTGAAACTCTTTTTCCTGATATTTTACCATAATCTATATCATCGATGATAATGGTTGCATTATTTAAAGATGCTGCCACTTTCACTGATCCACTCTTTCCTCTAAGTTCTATACTAAGTTCGTGCAGTTTTCCTTGCTCAAGAATTACTGTTTGTGACTGGGTCAGGTAGTCTTGATGTGACACTGTAATAGAATATTCCTTATTACTGAGTAGGGAGATCTTTCTGTCCTTTATAAATAAACCATTAACTTCAACGGTTGCATCCATTGGCGTTGTTTCAAACTGCAAAATACCATTTGCCTTCCGAAGTACAATATAGTGTTCCTGTTGCTTTGCTGTAATTATTACCTCTTTCTGCTCTGGTAAGTAACCGTGACTTAGAATCGTTAGAATATATTTTCCCAGCGGAGCGTGAATCTCAGCAGGCCCTGTCCCCTCAACAGATAACCTAGAGTCTAAAGATGTAAGTTCAATCGTCGAGTTCTTAGGAGTTGTTTCAACTAAAATTGAACCATGGTGGTGCTTTTCTCCATATTGATTCATAAATGAACGTGATGAAGTTTGCTGCCTCTTTGTCATTTTTATAGCAGCTATTGGATAGCGGATCTTTAAGCAAACTAAGTACGTTCCATTGTGCTTTTCTGTATAGTCGAAATCTGCTGTTGTTATGCCTTTTGTTGATATCTTAGGAAGGTTTGAGCTGCTGCTGGTTACTGCACTAACGCCATTATTGTTGCTATACGTAGATTGATTGATTTTAAGGTCATATGAGAAATTGTGCTTTATTGCCTCTGCAATAGCATTACTTCTAGCTGCTGCCTTTGCCTCTTCTAGAGACTTTAGGCCATCACTAATGCCAACATAGTAATGATTTTTTGAATCCTTCGAGAAAGCCTCTAGGCAGAGCTCGCCGGCGGTAACTAACTTCATTGAAAGTAGAAGACCAATGAGTAAGAGTAATTGTAGTAGTGATTTCATAATCCCTCCTGTCATATAAATGTATCAGAGCGGATTCTCATGAATTGAGACACAAAAAACAGGACCCTTGCGGGCCCTGTTGGGTTATTCCATAGTTTGGATTTGTGCTGTCATATGGTTGTCCACAGCTTTTTGCATCTCTGGACTGATCTTCTGTTTGTTCTTTTGTAGTGCCAATTTAATAGCTTTCTTCACATCTTTTTTAGTAAGGGAAACCAGTGAGTAGATTCTGAGCTTTAGGACTTTTTCCTCATTCGAATCAAATGTTAAAACACGTTCCCAGTAACGAGACTCTTGGCGAGTTCCATGAGATTGATACTTTGATAGCTCATTTCCGTAGAAACGTGCCATCTCAGCTCCACCGTCTACACCTTCCTCAGCATTTTGAAACATGTAGCTTGTGGTGTTGGTGATCAGTCGAGCAACTTCGTGACGAGCATTATTGTCAGCAACTCTCATCGCAGATGATACTCGTGCGTCACCTGAAACCTCAGTGTAACCTACAGCATAAAGACGACCATTTTTTTCATACATCGCCTTCCCTTCAGATGCCCATTCTGGTCTTTCGTCTGCACCATCCATTCTGCTAACAATTTTTTCTGAAAATGATGAACACGAGATAAAACTAATTAGTGTGATAATGTAGAGTAGTGTTTTCATAAGCTCTCCGTTAAGGTTGATAAGTCTATTCTAGAACACTCCTTTCTCAGTTATTGAGACACCTTAAAATATTTTTCAATAAGCTTGCTCCACCTTCTAATATATTCTTTTTGGTAGTCTTTCTTAGGCGGTAACCAGCTCGCTGGGCCTCTTGCTCCCTTTTGACGATTTAGTCTGTTCCATACGGGAAGAAGGTTAACAGGATCATTAGCAAACTCTTTCTTTTCAGCTTTAGACCAGTTTTGGGCCCCCAGTTGATATGCGTACTTTAGAGGTATGATGTGATCAATATCTAGGTCTCTTGCCTTGAAAAACATTTTTCCAGAGTATGGATCAATCCACTTTCCGCTGACTACAACACATTTTCTTTTCGTTTTAAACTTTAGAACTCCTATATTGTGATCAATTAGAATCTCTGCTCTGGTATTCTGGCAGTCTCGATCAATGTCAATCCAGTGGCGAAATGATGAACGTTTGTATTCTTCCCCTTGAGCGGAAGAGATAAGGCAAATCAGAATGATGTATAGTACAGTTTTCATGACGAACTCCTATCTACTTTTAAGACGCAAATCTAAATTCAAACAACATCTCTAGGGCAATTAAACCAATATTTAATACATTTTGACGTAACCTTTCATTTTCGGGATATTCTTCTAAAAGCTTAAATCCTGCTTCTCGAACGAATTCGACAGCGTAGAAGATCTTTTCTATTTTATTAGAATCAGTCTTGTACATTTTTCTTAATTGCTTAAGATGATCTTCGGCCGATTCCTTAGATATCTTGTCATTTAGTAAATCAATCATATGCACCTAGCAATTTAATGATAACCATTCACTGTCTCACTTATTGAGAATCTATCCGCATACAATATCTATATGTACTCTAAACTCGAATCTACATTCATTGAGCGAACAACTTCTCTTTTCGATCTGCTTGATTATTCTGAACTTCGTCTTGTTACGGAAGATCTGTATTTTGCGGGACCAGATTTTACTGAATATCTGCTGACTGGGAAGCACCCCAAAGATATGACCATTTACAAAAGACTGAAAGGAGAAGTCTTTGGGAAAGGATGTAAGACTATTAAGTTACTTGGGGAGCAGGTGACATTTTACACTTCAGTCATAA
>JAGLCH010000107.1 GCA_023146355.1 Bacteriovoracaceae bacterium
GATTAGTTAAGGGAATTGAGCTATTAGAAATATCATCAAAAGCTCTTTCCCCGAATAAGATCGCGTCCAACCTTGACGCTATAACTAAGGACAAATCGCTTTGGAGTCTTCCCGGTGATGATAAAATATCAATTGAGAAGATGAAAAATGAACTTTACTACCTCTGTTCTGAATATAATGTAGCGGCACACGAGACATTAAGTTTTGTTAAGGCAGATCTTAACTACCTCTCAAAGCTTAAAAACCTTGATCCAATTTTCAACTCACTTTCTGCAAATACATTAAAAGAGCAATATAACTACTTTGAGCAAGTTGCTCCAAAGGTCCTTGCATTCTGTGAAGAACTTGAAGAGAAAGGAATCTGGAAGGGCTTTGAAGTTAAGCGTAATGGCTTTTCAGAATGGTACAAAGAGTTGATGTTTAAAAGTGATGCCGCGAAGTCAGACGAGATCACAAGCAATAAGGTATGGGGGACCCCACTCCTTAAAAATAAAGGTGAAAATACTGTCGCAAATGCAATCTGTTTTAATGGCGTAGATTGTGCCAGGCAAATTCTTGAGTCAGTAACTTCAATTTACTCTGCAGCGAAGTACTTTAAAACATTTTTTGTAAACTCACAGGAAGCAACCTCGCCATCTCTTATCAACCCATATGCCGAGAGAACAGCATGTAAGATATACGACCCATGGTGGAAAGTGAAAAGGACTCTTTTCTATGCCTTCTCTGACTTGACTGCAGCAGCAGTAAGCTATGTGAACCCTACTCCATTTTACATCAACCTAGATTATGTACCTCAGCGAGCTATTTCATTCAATAAAATGATGGATGACGGCGAGCTTAAATTTGACCCACAGATGAGTGGAAGCAAATGGTTTGGGTCACTCAACCTAGACCTGACAAAGATATTGAAAATTCCATGCCAGGTATCAGTTGGAAACCATACAGGAGCACTTCCTTCTTCTAGATCCTACTTTTCCGGCTATTCATTCAAAGGTTGTATTCAGCATGAAAATGGCGGTGAAATTACAGTTCGTGACGCTAGCGACATCAATGTCAATACAGTGAAGGCCATCCAAGGTTGTGCCAGCTGTACTATCAATTTTGAAACCATGGCAAATTGGGCAGCAACATTCATAAATGTTCCAGTTGTAAGCACTAGCTACTACCTTATTCGTGGCATCGTACGCTTCTATAAAGGATTCTCAGACCCAATAGAGATTCCTCGGCGCTGGGAGATTAACCCAAACAGCGTAATCGACACCTATAGACGATATGGAACAATCCCTAAGAAATGTGTCAAAAGACTCACAAAAGGCGGCTACTGTATGCCAAGTAAGTGTGAGCACGCCATAACAGAAGCAGCAGGAAAATTATTTGGAACTCAAGTAACATATCTAAATGAACATGGGGATGCTGCAACAGTTAAGCTGAAGCACTGTTCAAACAAAATACAAGTTGTGGATACTTTGAAGATGGGACTATTTTGTAGAAGTGAGCTTACAAGGGAAAACTTTTGGGAAGACTCGAGCTGCAATTTTCCTAAGGAGCAAAAATGAAACTGATTACAACTTTGATACTTTTAATTATGAGCATCAACACATTTGCCATTCAGGTTAATACTGGCTGGACTAAAAACTTTAAAAAGATCCTAAGCGTTAACTGTTCTGAAGATGATGGCCACTTATGCGCCAATCTATGCGAGAACTATTCTAGCTGCGAAGTAGAAGAAAGCTATTGTCGCAACTGCGCTGGAGACAACCTCTTTATAAAGTACCTTTTTAAAGAACTTGGAAATAGAATACAAAATGGTGGCGACGCAGTACCGGCAGATACTTTCCTTGAGTTTATCAAAGAAGGAAACTTCACAAGTCTCACATCAAAGTCAATTTACAATTTCATTGATAGATACAACTCGTTCGCCACCAAAGAAAAGTTTCGCTCTTTGTGCCCTAATCCCACCGAGTATCCTATCGTGTTTCTTGGGGTCAATGAAGTTTCAAGATCTCCTGAGAGCATAAGATACGTGGCCTGCTCAAACAGTGAGCAAAGCGCTGAGATTTTCAATCTGAAAAAGATCTATGATGTCGAAGTTAACTAAGTTGATGTAATCATCAATACTTTTATAGTTTACGAAAGGACCCTACTGGTAAGATGCAGGGTCCATCAGTCAAACTAAAAGCTTCTACATTGTGATAAAACGTCCCACAATTCTTCAATTCTATCTTCCTCAAAGAAATCATATTGCTGCTTTTTAGGTGGCAACCATAGAAAATCTGGCATTAGACTTGTATCTGAAATCCATACTACTTGATTTTTATTATTGTCCTTTATTGTTAAGTAGTTTATGTCAAAGTCTCCATATAGGGACTCCAACCGATCATAAGTAGGTGAGACGAAGCCATTATATTTTTTAAAAGTAACTTTTGATGCGTGTTTTACAATTGTAATATTTTCTTTGATCGATACCACACCATCTTCTATGGCCTGCTTAAGTATTACAGTTAGAACATACTCTCTCAAAGCAAAGAAACGAAACTGCTCAACTTGTTTTTTAAAGTAGATTGGAGAATTCGATTTTTCTTCTATAAGCCTATTAATTTCAGGAATCTTAGACCTCAGTAATTTCGAACTTTTCAACGCTAGCATAATTTTCGAGAAGGCCTTCTTTTCAATATCTTGTAGTGCTGTATCAAAGAAAGCATTTTGACGAGTGGCAAAGGCCCTACGCTTTTCACTAAGGTGGCCAAAAACAATATTCTTTGCTTTATCAAGAACGTTTTCTTTTGGTGTGTTTTGAGGGACAGATCTCACGAGATTTTCGAACTTGAGCTGTGTGCTTTTCAATATATCTATTAATTTTCTTAAAACTATATCATTTGTTTTTAAATACTTAAGAGGTAAATACTTCAAAATATCAATATCGAGACTAGAGTGATCCTCGTCAGTAGTACATGTTTTTATATTAAAGATTGGATTATTCCAAACTTCTTCAGAAAGGTCGTTATCAAAGATGACACCTTGGTTAGCAGATAAGTTAATGTGCAAGAAATTAACAATCGAAGAAGGATCAAGCTCATCAATCCCAAATTCCTTTATCAAATCTTTTTGCAAGAGCGAAGTTGGAAGGTAGTTTCTTGTTCCGAAAAAATACTCCGATTTGTCATATTTATAAAACGCCGTAAATAATTCAGAAAGCTCTTCTTTAGAAAAAAGAATATCTGAAGGACAAATGACCCCATTGATAGAATTTAAATAGCTAGAAATCTTAGGATTAACTGAAGCAGCAGAAAACTGATTGCAAAGGCCGGCCCACTCTGGTGCGTCCACATCAAGAACCTCTGCCCTAAGGTCTTTTAAAATTGGTTTTGTCTTCCCAAGAACAGAGCTACGAAGCTTGTCGTATCTTTTTACAACGTTTTGATTAAAACTATTAAGCGACACCTTTGGATCGATATCAAGAACCTCATCGTATCTGATTATTTGTTGATCAAGAGATTTTTTTAAGTATTGGCTTTGTTTATACGGTATAGCTTCAGTCAAATTACTACTCCCTGCTCCATTTATTGAGCTAGAGTAAGGAATAAAACTAAGTTTTGATTCTCTACATTCTGCGCCGTAACTGTGGCCTGATAAAAAAAGGAAAAGCATAGGTAAAAAGCTGTACTTGATATTTAAGATAATTTTTAACATCTCATCTCCTCAGATCCCTTATATGTAGCAAGATATGTGCCGAAACGGGTAATTTCATGGGCCTATCCTGCATGTGATTTTGGTAACTTAGGATGGGGGCGATGAAATATAACCGATAAATGTGAATAAATTTATGAGTGTGTACAAATAATGAACAAATTTATAGTAAGTCTTGTGCAAAGAACTAAGTAAAATAGTACCGAGAGATTAGAGTGCTAAACCTGCCATTCAAATAAAAAAATGCCCCCGAATGAATATCGGAGGCATCTGAATATTTAGGTATTGCAATATTAAAAGTCTAAGAATTACTTTTTGCTTTTGCTTCTAATGGTAACGTCTTTGTTGCCAAGAGTAAGATTAACATCTCTTAGCTTCTTTTCAATACGTGGAGAGACCTCAAAGGTACTTGAATTTCCACCCATCTCAACATTATGAATATCTCCAGTTTTCACACCAGTTTTACCCGCAATTCCCTTGAGCAGAGATTGAAGTCTTACACCATCTTTTTTACCGGCCTCAATAGTAAACATAATATTATTGGGGTCAGAGTAACTGTTAAAATTGTTGCGATCTCTTGTTTGGCCATCGCGTGAATCTCTTCCGCCATCGCGTGAATCTCTTCCACCACCGCG
>JAGLCH010000108.1 GCA_023146355.1 Bacteriovoracaceae bacterium
TACGAGTATACTAATCAAAACATTGAGAACAAATCAGAATTCCTTCAATATGGAATGGATATAGATAATGATAGTGAGAACTTCAATACGAGGTCACGTCTCAATGGGATGCTGCTATCTAAAAAGACGACAAATGATACAAAGACATCTTATATCCGCACAACAAATAACTATAAGTATCTCAAGCTTGGTAATGGTAGGATATACCCATTTACTTCTATAAAAGAGAAATCACTGATTGATAGGATTGATCAAAAGGCATCAGGGATAAAGACAATAGAGCGAACTGAAATAAAAACAGATGGCCACAATCAAAACCTTCAGTCACCACCGACAACTATAACGAAATCAGAGCAAACAGAAACCCAGACAAATAGCAACCTGCTGGTTTTCAGTGAGAAAAGAACTACCGTTTGCTCAAACGAATTCAACAGTAACAACTATGTTCTGAACAATATTTCATGCAGGAAATCGGCCCGCGATATCAAAGCGAGTATTTCAGTTAATGTAAATAAATACGATAAACTCGGAAGACTCAGTAAAAACTGTAGAGGCAGAAAGTGTAATGAGTATGACTACGACACTCTGGGGAGGCCCACAAACATTAGGTCAAATCACTCTAACAGTAAAAATATTGTCATTCAATATCTTAAAAATACCCCGACGGCCAACTACAAGTTATCTGAGTCAGGAGTTCAAAAGTTCAAATTTGATAAGATGGGAAGAAGCATTGAAGAAATCTCGACAATTCGAGATAAAAACAAAACAAAAGAGGCCTACGTTTGGAATACTGATGGCCTCCTAGAATCTTATTCAAAAAACAACATCGATCGTTTCAATCTTGTATCTTACTCAGCAGGTGGTGCAGAATTTCTCAAAAACGGGATAGAAGGTAGTATTAAGTTCAATGAAAGAGGACAAGTAACTCAAGTAGTTAGTGGCAAGACGATAGGAGGTCTTAAAACATATTCTATTTCAGGCCTTCTACTGGAAAAAGAATCTAATTCATTCAATCAAGAAAGGCACATTGAAATAACAAACAGGTATGACTACCTTGGTAGAATTATTTCAGAGAATAGAAATAAAAGTACAGACTCAGAAACTCATATTACACACAATTACTCAAGGACGAACTCGGATACATTGATCAACGACCATAAGCTTACTTCTAAAGTAATAGGCCCAATCAGTGATCAAGTTATTGAAGAACATTACAAAGGATCTTCATTTGGTTACAAGCTTGATGAACAAAACAATATTACAATGCTGCTCACAAATGGGCACGAGTGGAAATATAATAAATATGGAGAAGTAACTTCTTTCCTTTTCAAAGAAGAAAAGGAGAATGGAATCGACAATCACTTATTTAAAAGATCAATTGATAATCTTGGGACAAGGGTTTCTTTACCGGACGACTTCACAACAATTGGCCGTCACGATGGGAGATTGCTCAGATCAATACCGGCAAATGACAAAGACACTCAAGAAGACCTTCAATACTCAAGAGGAAAACTGACGA
>JAGLCH010000109.1 GCA_023146355.1 Bacteriovoracaceae bacterium
GCTCCAAAGAAAGCAGCTCCAAAAAAGGTTGAAACTGTAGTAAGTGAAGACCCAAAGAAAATGACTCGTGAAGAGGCAATTGCGAAATATAAAAACCAACAGGCAAAGTCAAAAGCAAAAGAGGTAACAACTCTTAAAACTAAGACTGTTGCGGAGGAAACCTTAGCAAACCCATACTTCACAGAAACACCAAAGGAAGCAGCTGCACCTAAAGAAGAAGTGCCTCTAGATCAGGTAACTGAAAATTCTGATGGGTCATATAAGGCGAAACCAACGGCAGCAATCAATGCAGAGTACAATACAGATGATGAGCCTGAGGAAGGAACAGAAGGTCAATATGGATTTGGCTGGTCAATGAATGATGCTTTTGATGAAGCAAAAGAAGATGAGCCTGTCGCGGAAGCTCTAGACGAAGATGAGATTTATGCTCGTGGACTAGACAAGAAAAAACCAGCAGTCGAATAGATTAAAATTAAATACATGCAAGAGGCCCAAGGAATTCCTTGGGCCTCTCTTTTTTAGGACAAGAAATGACCAACCCAAAACTAGATTATTATTATTTTAATGCCTGCCCTTTTTGCAAAATGGTGATGCGAGAAATCAAGAGCAATAATATCTTAGTAAATTACTGTGACATCTGGGGAGACCCCAAGTTTTCCGAAAAATTGATCCAAGATAGGGGAAAAAGAACAGTACCCGTCCTTTATATTGATGGTATTCCAATGGGTGAATCTAGTGATATAATGGACTGGTTAGATAAGAACAAAGATAACTTAGAAAAAGAACAGAAGTAGGACAATATGGAAATTCGCGATCCAGTACACGGCTCGATTCAAATACTAGATGAAGAGATTCCAATTATCTCCGATAATTTCTTCCAACGATTACGTAATATCAAACAGCTTGGGTTTTCAGAATATGTATTCCCAGGTGCAACTCACACCCGATTTCTTCATAGTATCGGTGTAATGCACATTGGTACGAATGTATTCGATAAGCTATTCTCAGAAAGACTTCAGCAACCAGAGATCATTCGCCTGAAGGAGACTTTTAAACTTGCCTGCCTACTACACGATATCGGCCATGCTCCTCTCAGTCATGCGACAGAATCGGTTATGCCAAGCCTTGAAGAGCTTAATATTCCATCGCGCTTTTTATCAGAGCGAGACAAAATTGTTTCCCGTCAAGCAAGCCACGAAGATTATACAATCAAATCAATCGTTGATAGCTCGTTTACAAAATCATTTAAGCAAGTTGAAGACAAATTTGGAATAGATCGAAATTGTATAGCTGATCTAATTGTTGGTAGTACACCAGACCCATCTTACTTTACAGTAGATGGGGTTAACTTTTTTCCTGTACTTCATCAATTGGTATCTAGTGAGCTTGACTGTGATCGCATGGACTACCTCCTAAGAGATAGCTACTTTTGCGGAGTGAGCTATGGAAGCTATGATCTCGACTGGCTAATTGATAATCTTGAATATTGTGAAATTGATGGTAGTGCTTATCTTGCGATGAATGAACGTGCTGTTGTAACATTTGATGATTTTCTTCTGAGTCGATTCCATATGTTTTTAATGGTGTACTTCCACTACCGCTCTGTTTGCCTAGAGCAACTACTGATGAAGTACTTTAAAACGTCTGAACATGAATACAAAATTCCAGCAGATATTGAGGAGTATCTCAAGCACGATGATCACTACCTCATGAAAGTAATGAGAAACAGTGAAAATGAGTATGCTCAGGCAATTGTAAAAAACAATATCCCTCAAAAAATATTTGAATCCTTCAATGAAGAACAACTCAAGACACTAAAGGTAGTAGAAAAATACTTAAAAGCAGAAAACATTGAATATATCAGATGCTCTTCTGCAGGAAGACTCTCTAAGTACTACACAAGTGATTCAAATACTAAGCAGTACTCTATGAAAGTTCTTAGAGATGTTCTTGGTAGTGACGGGCCGACTTATTCAAATATTGATCAAGCAACTGACCTCTTCCATAAGTTTAGTAAAACTCACTCAGTAAACCGATTGCACTGCTCATTGGATAATCTATCAGAAGAACAATTGAAAAACATAATGGCGCTAGTCCATTCAAAAGGATAAGAGCGAGTGAATAGGATCTCACTATATGTATTAATCATCTTTATCTATTTGGGTATTTCTGCCAGCTTCTCCCCTACGCAAAAAGGTACGCCCTACATGGAGGACGAGAAGCTATACGGAAATTTTTTTAAAGGTTCTCCCATGAGCGCAATTCTAACTGATGTTTTCACAACAGGATTTATTGCAAAAACCTACTATCAAAAGTATAAAGTTTTTCACGGTTTCAAACATTACGAAACTAAAATCATTCGAACATCACGTGATTTCTGGGAAAAAAACCAAAAGAATCTAGGAATGTCCCTATTCAGAAGATCTGGAAAAAAATCTACAATAGGAACTCTCCCAATTCCTCCAGGAAGTCTCTTTGTTGGAAATACATCCTTTGGCCGCTGGAGAACATCAGACTATGGAGACAAAGTATGGCGTTTTCATCGTCCCTATCGCAACTTTCCAAAAGAGTTCGGATGGATTAATTTTGATTATACTCAGCGAAGATATAAGTCGCTTAAGATACATATCGACAATAACACTCCATACTATGGAAGAAACAACGAGTTTGGAACATACGGTGACGTAACCCGAGAGTTTTTAAAGCTGAATTACGACGATAAGATAAAGAGTTTTAGCTTAGTCGAACATATGAAACTACTTTTTTCAATTACTAAAGAAATTAGAAGAGAGACTCAAATAAGATGAATGAACTACTAGATAAAGTTATTATTCGATTAGTATTTACCATTTTTATCTGCCTTATACTTTTTGTATATCGGTATGCGCACGCCTTCCTCTACCCTTCCGCTCGTTCCCAATTTCTAAAAAAGATTACACCGAACAAAAACTCGGCCGATAGTGTTCATATGTTTGCACGTATTCTTGGAATGGCACTAATAATGAGTGAATTCTATTTTTATCTTTCGGATGGTATTTTAATTGCACTCCTAGACTTCTCTATAATGTCCACTGCCAGCTTTATCACCTTTATCGCATCGATTTATATTGCTGAGAGCATAGTGTTATATAACTTTGAATATTCCGATGAAATCCTAAAGCGAAAGAATATGGCATACGCTATAATTAGTTTCTCTATGGTTATAGGCCTTGCCTACATCATTAAAACTGCCGCTGCTGTTTCGAAAGACTCCCCTATCGTTTTCCTATTTATTTGGCTCTTCGCCATCGTCCTTTTTGGGTTTGCGACAAAAAGCTATACCTTCTTTTCAAAACTTCCATTTGGACGCTTGATAATTCAAAAGAATGTGGCCATTGGTCTATCATACTCTGGCTTCATCTGGGGTTGGTCACTTATCATTGCCAGTGCAATCAACCATCCTATGATAAATATAAAATGGTATTTGAGCCACTCAATGATCAAAATCCTGCTCTCGATTATCATCTTACCGCTTTTTCAACGAGGCCTTGTTAAGATTTTTAAAATAGCAGTTACCAAAAATGATGATCAGTCAGTAGATGGGCCAGAAGTTGGTGATGGTATCTATGAAGGAATTGCCTTTTTATCCGCTTGCCTTCTAACCTCTGTTATCACTGGCAATATTCACTTTGGAACCTTTTATCCAATTTTTTGATTAGGAACTAACCATGAAAATGAACGTATTTGAATCGATTAATATAATCTCTGAACGTCTCGATGATATAGAAAAACGCATTGGTGAACTCGAGAAGATGTCTGGCCTAGAACTATCAATTATTAGAAATCATCTAGTACGAGTCAAAAATGGTGAACCACTAGATGATCATTTTTTACTTACAGGAGCTCCATACAGAGATATTTCTCCAGGAGATGCTATTGCTATCTACCAGAACCCTGATTCAAATTATTTTTTTCTAGATGTTACTGAGGCCGGTTTTAATCATGAGATGAGGATCGAAGAGGCCATTAATATTCCTCTCAGTGAACTACCAAGGCGATTTACTGAGATTAATAAAGACAAGGCCATTCCAATTATGGTCATCTCAGAAAATGGGCTGGGCTCCATTCACGCATGTGAACTCTTAACCGGCAAAGGTTATTATAATTTGAATAATATTTCTGGTGGGTACGAACACTGGCAGGGAATAGCAGGAAATAGGCCTATCCCCTCAAATTATTAGCTACTAGAAACTTTCTCTAAAAAATTACTGAGACTAAACTCAACTCGATCAAGCTCAACCTCGCCCATTTTATCAGTGTAAACTTTTTCGAGTTCACTAATACTTTCAAATAAATTTAGCTTGAATCGCTGACCATACTCTGTCAGGTGGATATGTTGGGATCTTCGGTCGCGTGCACTTTCCACACGGTTGATATAGCCACGTTTTTGCAGCTCATTGAGATGGCTGGTCATCGTTTGCTTCTTCAGTCCGCAAGCAACACCAATCTCTTTTATCGAAGGTCCATCATTTTCACAAATATAAATAAGTACTTCAACAAAACTAGGACGTAAATCAGTAAAACCGCGTTCTGATACGCGCTTTAAAAGCTCATTGCTATAAAGACGATAGATCTTCTTTAATAGGCCACCAATTGTAGATACTCTTTTCATAATTCAACCATTTAGTATTGCTTTAAGACTATATATCAATTTTAAATCCCTACAACAAGTTATTTTTATAAAATTTTGAGTGCTACTAGCAGCTCTTCGGGAAGTGCTGAAGAAGGAGAAACTTGTTTATTATCAATTGGTTGAGACGAACTTTCGCCTAATTGCTTCTTACTTGCAGGACTTAAATCGTCCTGATCTACCCCTTGAAACCACAAGTTTGCTTTGAGCGAGAAAAAGAGATTTTCCCCAGAGTCAGCGGCATAGCAATAGATACTGGGTGTTAGCCAGCTGACAAATGTCAAAATTATTAGCAACTTTTTCATTTTTAACCCCTTGTAATTACAACTTTGATCTATCTACAGTGATTAAAGTGCAAAAGAGGTGCCAGTTTAGAAGAAGCTGCGACTATTACTGAAGCTAGTTGCAAGGCCCGTACAGATTCCAAAAGTGAGAAGACTCGAGCCCCCATAGGACATAAAGGGGAGCGGCAATCCTACAATGGGTAAAATACCAGTAACCATCCCCATATTGACAAAGATATGCCAAAAGAAAATAGACATCAACCCAATGACCACCACACTATCATAAAATCGGTTCACCGAGCCTGCCAGCCAAATAAAACGGAATAACAGAAGTAGATAAAGACCAATTAAGAGCACTGAGCCAAAGAAACCATGCTCCTCATTATAAATTGAAAAAACAAAATCTGTGTGATTTTCCGGTAAGTAGTTGAGGGATGCTTGGGTAGACTGCATGTGTCCTTTTCCCCAAAACTTTCCTGAACCAATCGCAATTTTTGATTGAATCGCATTATACCCCGACCCGCGCGCATCTGCATCTGGGTTGAGAAATGTTACAATACGTTTTCGCTGATATTCTTTGAGTCCAAAGTTATACATTACCGTTCCAGACAAAACAGCGATAATAGCGAGAATCCCAATAGTCTTCCACTTAAGTTTTCGGTAAAAGGCCACCACTAGAAAAATTAAAATAATGAGAAGCCCTGTTCCAAGGTCTGGCTCTAAAATAATAAGAAGAGCTGGAATAAAAGCAATTATGAAAGGAATGATAAGCTCTTTAAGTCCCATCTCACTTCCTGGATCGCTTTTAGAAAACCACCTTCCCAAAGCAAGTGTCACAGTAACCTTCATCAACTCAGAAGGCTGAAAACGAAGAGGCCCTAAAACAAGCCAGCGCTGTGCCCCCATCCCCTTGTGCCCCATTATAAGAACAAGAACGAGAAGTGCAATATTGAAGAAATAGAAAGCATAGGAAAATCTAAAAAGAGTCTTGGGCCGAATGAAGCTAATAACAACGGCCACAAACATTGATAGAAAAAACCACAGTAGCTGGGTTTTATAAAGGCCATTAGATGATGACGCATGAGTGGCCGAATACAAGTTAATTAAGCCAATAATAAAAATAGTGGTAACAGCAAGGAGAAAGCTAAAGTCGTACCTCTTCAACCAATCTACAACTTTTGAACTACTCAACATTTTTTTGTTCCTTCTTCTTTCTCTTCGCGGTGGCAGCTCTTTGCTTTTGTAACATGGCGAGGTATTTTGCCTTATCTTCTACTTTGATTTCTGCGTGAAGTTGAGGGTAGTATTTTTCCATATACTTCGTAATGACTGCCTTTGCCACTGGCCCTCCTGTAGATGAGCCATGACATCCATGCTCTACAGCAATTCCAACTGCAATTTTAGGATCACGCGCTGGAGCATAGGCAACAAAAAGTCCATGGTGGCGTTGCTTATATGGATTGTCTTCACATTTTGAATAAATTTTATCTGAAGTAAAACGCATAACCTGACTGGTTCCTGTTTTTCCTGCCATCTCGATTCCACGGCCGCGATGCCACCAAGCTGTTCCCTTACGCTTGTTAACAACTTCATATAATCCACGCTTCACAAGTTTCATTGTTTTATCGCTAATCTTGATTTCGTGTACTAACTCTGGATTAGCACGCTCTACAATTTCACCAGAATTTGTAAATACTTCTTTTGTCAGATGTGGACGAAAAAGCTTTCCACCATTAGCAATCGCAGCATATGCCATTGTTAACTGTAGTGGAGTGGCAAGAACATACGACTGACCAATTACGCAGGAAAGAGTTTCACCTTTCACCCAAGGTTCACCAGTTCTTTTTTTCTTCCATGCCTTTGTAGGTATTAGTCCAGTAGTTTCACGAGCTAAAGTAATCTGACTTTTTGAACCAAAGCCTAGAAGACGAGCATATTTAGCTAGAATATCAATGTCCATTTTAGTAGCAATTTTATAGAAGAAAACATCACATGACTCGCGAAGGGCCTTAACAATTTTAACCTTCCCGTGTCCATGCTTTTTCCAACAATGAAACCTTCGTCTCCCAAGTCTAAACCATCCAGGACATTTAACCTCAAAGTCTTCATCTATAATCCCCTCCTCTAAGGCGGCGATTGCAGTAATTGTCTTAAAAGTCGATCCAGGCATATAGTGATCTTGAATTGCCTTATTTCGTAGAGGCAAACGGGTATCCTCTCTAAGTTCCTTCCAGTACTTACTTGTGATTCCACGACTGAACTGTGACGGGTCAAAACTAGGCCTCGACACCATGGCCAAAACTTCACCATTTTGAACATCAACGGCAACCACACTTCCAACATGATCTTTAGCCGCAAGTGCATTAAAGGCAACAACTTGTAAATCACGATCGATAGTAAGTCGTATATTATTACCAGGCTTAGCTGGTGTACTTTCGATTCCCTTAAATAGATGATCATCATCCATATGGCGCTTCATACGGCCATAGGCATCAACCTCCATAAATTGGTGTCCGTCATCACCCCGTAGTCGAAGGTCAAATTGCTCCTCAATTCCGGCCTGCCCAATAAAATCTCCGAGCTTATAGTGATACTTATCCCTTTTGCGGTATTTCGGCAGCTGGGTCTTGGAAATTTCAGAAATATAGCCGAGTACGTGGCCGCCAATATCTTTATCCATATACTCACGACTTATAAATGACTGGACGCTAACGCCTGGCATTTTTGCACTTTCAGTTTCAATGATGGCAACTTCTCGCCGAGAAATATTCTTTTTTACAATAACTGGGCGATATTTTGCCTGAACTCTAAACTTTTTAAGTATTTTCTGTATATTGCCTTTTTTCAAATCTAAAATATCTGAAAGCTTCGCAATAGTTTGCTTTTTGTTTGATAGATACTGAGGTGTAATTATTGCATCAAATCGAGGAATATTATCTACCATAAGCTGGTTATTTCGACTAAAGACCATGCCTCTAGGCGCTTTAACAATCTCTTTTCTCAATCGATTCTCTTGAGCATATTTATAAAGGAGATCCCCCTTATAGATCTGCAAGTACCACAGCCTTGCCATGATAATCGCAAAAGCGATGAATATGATATTTGTAATAGCATCAGCTCGGTGCTTATGTGCCCTTACCAGTTCGTCTTCACCAAACATTAAACCTCATCTCCCAAAGAACCACCTCTTCCAAGACTCCAAATTTTATCTAGGATAGAGAAGAAGAAAGGAGCAATAAATGAAATTATTAAGCTCTCAGGAATGAAGCGCCAAAGTTTGCCAATAAGGTAGCTGACATCTCCAGATTTTATGTAGATCAATACGGCAACAATAAGAAACCAGATCATCTGAAAAATTTGTGTCACAAAGCCCGTGACAAAAGAAGAAGAAAAATGAAGTAGGTCTCTAAGATAAGAAACAATCATCCACACAATAATACCTGCAACTGTTCCCATGGCCCATCCTTCTAGGGTGAAGAATGAGTGTGCATACTGAGTGAGCAAAATCAAAATAGCAAGTGTTGGATGCTCAAGCTTAAATCCCATATAAAGAACAATTAAAATATTAAACGGAAGCCTAAAGTTGGTTAGTCCAACGAGTGGAAAGAACGTAGTACAAGCAATGTCGAGGGCCATTAAGAGTAAAAGAGTTAAAAAATATGATGGAATGATATCAGTAATATTACGTCTCATTACTTACCCCCTCCTGTAGTCGGATTATCTAAAGCTTCCCACTCCTTAATTTTTTTACTATTGCCTGGAGAGACAAGAACAATGACCTCTTCGAGTCGACTAAAATTAACGGATGGAACAATCTCAATGTTTTGTGAAATCCCGTAACTTTCACGTTCAATTTGAGCTACGTATCCAACCCTGATCCCTTTAGGGAATACATTTCCAAGCCCAGAAGTCAGAACAAGATCATTAAGCTCAACGGGTTCGGTTCTGGTAACATATTTCATACTACAGCGCTGTTTAGACATCCCTTCAATTATTCCGTGGGACCTAGTTCGTTCAACAATTCCATCAATACGAGTATTAGCATCTAAAATGGTTACAATATCAGCAAAGTGCTCAGTTAGACGGTAAACGTACCCTACGAGCCCTTCTGATGTGACTACAGTTGACTGGAGGAGAATTCCGTCAGATGCACCTTTATTAATTCTTAGAGATTTAAAATTACTAGAGGCATCCCAAGCGACAATCTGCGCTAGGACACGCTTTCGCTTAATCTCCTGACCAAACTGAAGAAGCTCCTTGAGGCGAGCATTCTCCTTGGCAACCTCAGTAAAGCGAAAAAGTTCACTTTGAAGATTTGCAATTTCTTTGGTTAGGTCACGATTCTTCTGACTTGCATTCAAATTGGCCACATAATCATCAAAAAATGAGCCTGCACCTCGTTTCATTGAGGATACTCCTGTCTGAACGGGTGCGAGTGAGTCAATCATAAAACGTTCAAAGGCCGATGTTTCATCAAACGGTGGTCGCTCTCTGGAAACACAGAATAGAGAAAAACCTAATACAACAACATTTATCGCTACTTTCCACCGGTAGTTTTCATCTTCGAGAATTCTCAAGAATAATCCCCTTCCTATTTAAGAAAAAATATTTTAACAGCGCACAAAAGCACGCACCGCACAGTAGATAATATATCTGTACTAAAACTCTAAACTAAAAGCTTCGTAACTGCCAATAATCTTTACGGATTCTTCTACTTGTTTTACCCTTTTAGAGGAATAATCTCTATTTTCAACGAGGATGAAATAATGTCGAGTAACTCAACTAAAAAAGCATCAGGAATTTTTGCAACCCTGCTCATCGGAATGATTGTTGTATCATTTATGTTCGGTGGATACGACAGTATGCGCTCAACACCAGATACAATTGCAAAAGTCGGAAACCAGTCAATTAAAGTATCAGAGTATCAAGAAGAGCTAGAGCGCCAGCAAAACTTTTTTAGATCATACTACAATGGTGGCAACCCGCTAACCCGCAAGCAAATAGAACAGTTTGGCATCAAGCAAAATGCAATGAAGTCTCTTATCGCGACTAAGCTTAAGCTTATTGTTGGAGAAAATGTTGGTGTTTTCATTGGCGATAATCAAGTACAGCAAGAAGTCATGGACTACTCGGAACCTGGAAAGGATAATAAGCCGCAGAAAATCTTCCATACAAATGGACAGTTTGATATTGTGAAATACAAGTCCCTTCTTGGAAACTCTAGACGCTTTTCACCAGCTTCTTTTGAAGATATGATCCGCTCTAAGCTTGAAGTCAAAGAAGCAAGCAGAATTTTTGGAGCTCTACCTGTTTCGAACACATATGCAAAAGAATATACGCGACTCAAATCAGAAGCTATTGCAGTTGATGCTGTTAGCATTCAACCAAAGTCTCTCTCTAAGTATATAGTCATCTCAAATAAAGAAATTACAGAATACCTTGCAGAAGAAATGAACATAAAGAGAGTTAAGGCAGTTTTTAAAGAGAGAAAACCAAAGCTCGACAAACCAGCTCAAGTCAAAGCAAGACATATTCTCTTTGCAAAAGATACGAAAAATAAGATTTCTATTGCGGACCTTAGAAAAAAACTAACAAAGAAAAACTTTGAATCAATGGCAAAGAAATACTCTGAAGAGCCAAATGCAAATAAGTCAGGTGGAAGCCTCGGATGGTTTGGTAAGGGAAAAATGGTACCTGAATTTGAAAAAATAGCATTTTCAATGAAACCAGGACAAATATCACTTCCACTCACTACCAAATTTGGAACCCATGTAATTCTCGTTGAAGCAAAAAGAGCTGCGACAGTAGCTAAATTTAATTCACATAAAAAAAGTATTGCTACAGAGCAGATTCGAAAGAATAAAGGAAAGGACTCTGAGAAGCTTCTTAAGAAGCTGATGGCGAAAGTACAAATGTTACTTAAATCGAAGAATACCAAAGCTGTTAAAAAACTTGCAAAGAAATACGGTCTTAATTTTGAAAAAAACCAGATGGTAAGTAAGCTTGAGCGATCTGCTGGAAATATCAGCTTTAAAGCAGAGCAAGTTGAAGAGCTTTTCGAGAAAAATAATGGCGCTTTATTTGTATTTGATAAAGATCCAATGGAAGTTGTGATTGCGATGACAAAAGGCAATGCAAAGAAGGAAGTAAACTTCGCCAGTGAGAAAAAGATGTTAGCAAATGCTCTTCGCTCAAAACTACAAAAAGAAGTTACGGACCAACTAGAAGAAGAGGTTGGATATAAAATTTACGGTGAGCTTTAATGTCTAATAAGCTAAGTAAAACATTGGGGTCAGTAAATGGCCCTTACTATGTAGATACAAACTGTATAGCCTGTGGAGTTTGTATCGTTGACGCCCCAGGCTTTATTGTAATGAATGAAGGCGAAGGGTTTGCTTACTTTTCCAAGCAACCAAAAAGTAAAACAGAATTGATGATGTGCGAAGAGGCGATAATAGCCTGCCCTGTTGAATCAATTGGAAATGATGGTTAATTAAATTCTATTAAAATTTCTAATAAAAAATGCCACTCTTTCGAGTGGCATTTTTGTACTTACAATATGTGGATTATTTTATATCAATTATCTCTTGATATTAATGACTTCTTCTAGCATTTGATCTGCCGTTTTAATTGTCTTAGCATTTGCTTGGAAGTTTCTTTGTGTTGTCATAAGAGCAACAAATTCACTTGCAAGGTCTACGTTTGAAAGCTCAATAGACTTAGAGAGAACCTCTCCACGCCCACCTTCAACGGGCTTTCCATAAGCGGCTTGACCAGATGATCTACTTGATTTCATCAAGTTTTTACCAACCTTGAAAAGTCCTTCGTTGTTCTCAAACTTCGCTACTGCCATCTGTCCAAGATTCTTTGATGTACCATTATTATATACAGCTGTTAGAATTCCGTGGTCATTGAATGATAAAGAAGTAAGAGTTGCTGCTGAAGTACCATCTTGAGTGTGACGAGATACTGAAGAGTCAGATCCGTACTGAGTAGCTAAATTAATTCCAGTTCCACCCTCAGACATTGTTTTTCCAAATGTGAAGTTAATCTTCTGGCCTGGAGCGGCACCTTTATTGAAGTTAAAAGAGTTATTTCCTTCTATTACCTGGTTAAGCTGACCCTTGTCATTAAACTGCATTGTACCAGTGGCCATTTCGATTAGCTTTCCTTCAGTTCCACCTTCAGCATCCTTCCCATCGACTACAGCGTGATAATTCCATTTATTATTTTCGGCCTTATTGAAATATAGCGTCACTAGTCTTGGAGCTCCAACATTGTCATAAACAGTTACAGCATTTGAGAAGCTTGAAGTTTTGTCTGGTTTTTCAAGGTTAAACTCTTTGATCATCTCTCTAGAATCTAGATTCATCATCATTTCAACTTCAGATGATGCAATTGCAGGAGTGTGGGTCGACCCAAGTCTAAGTGGGTCCATCTTAGTTGTAATTTCGCCTTCTTCATTAGCTTGGAACCCTAGAACCTTATAGCTGTCAGAGGTTACAAGAAAACCTTCTTTATCAAAGTGGAAAGATCCATCTCTTGAGAATCCACGTCCAAATGGTGCATCGATTGGAAAAAAACCATCACCGTTGATAGCAAGGTCAGTAACGTTATCCGTTCTTGAAATATTACCTTGAGTATACATTGCTTTAATGTGAGCAAGCTTTGTACCGGCGCCAAATTGATCGCCGCCGTCAATACCTTTAAGTGAAGTTGCCAGTACGTCTTGAAATTCGGCACGAGATGCCTTGAAACCTGTCGTTCCTGCGTTAGAAATGTTATCACCGATAATCGTCATCCCGCCGCCAGCAGCAGCAAGACCAGATACACCAACGTTAAACGCGCCTAAAATACTCATACGTCCCTCCTAGACCAATGTAAGTACATTTGTCGTCACGTCTAGTGCAATCGATAACTACAGATCTCTTGCAAAGCCTCCGGAAAGGACCAGCTTTTTCATTACGTGACTAATAAAATTTTATAAAACAGCAGTGTCTAATCCACAAACACTGTTGAGTCAATTTTTGTAAAAACGTTCGACCCCATATTCTCTTTATCAATTGCTGTCACAACTTTATTGTTGGCAACATCGACAATATAGGCCGCGTTTTTAGTGATTACCAGTGAGTCTTTACCACCCTTCTCTTTAAGCTTTTGAATAGCATCTTTGATCTTAAAGAACTCATCACCATTAACGGAGAGATTTCTCTCCTTCATTCTTCGAGCTGCATGAATGGATAAATTAATCCCATGCTTCTCTCCTACACTCTTTACTTCTTTTTCTAGTAGGCCTTTAAACTCTATCGCTTTTTTTTTCGATTCCTTGGAACCATTGAGACGATTAGTTAGATCAACTTCCTTTTGCCCAGGAACTTTTGAGACATTTGGAATTAATAAATTGTTGATCTGCTTTGCCATTTTTTCCTACTTATATTCTTACTGCATTTGGCTTACTTGGTCGTAAGACTTTGCTGCCTGTTTTGCAGTAGTCGTATTGGTAGGTCTATTATTCCCTACCAATTGAAAACTATCAACATCTCTAAGAAAGACACTTTTTTTCCCATCAATTTTTAATATTGTATCGCCGTTTTCAAACGATACACCTGTGACGATTCCAGCAGTCTTTGTTTCACCTGCAAAAGGACTCATATTTTCATCCCAAGCATAGACTTGGATCTGATAGTCGCCTTTACCTGCTTTCTTATTATTCGTTGCCATCCCATCCCAATCAACAGACTGACTTCCCTTCATCATTTGATCAAAATTTAATTGCTGAACTAATTGATTTTTACTGTCCATGACACGAACAATTACTTTCTCTGCATTTTTATTTAATGTAAATGGAAGCGATATACGATCTTCACCATCAAATTTAAGGCTCGTACCACTGGTAATAATTTTCTTACCAAGGAAACTTGCACCTATATTTTTTGATTCACCCTTCGCAGCTTCATGGGAAGCTTTCATCATGGTGTTGATATTAGAGAGTTGCTCTAGTTGTGCAAACTGAGCGAGGTCGGCAGCAAACTGCTTTTGATCCATTGGGTTCATTGGATCCTGATTTTGCATCTGGTGCGCAAGAAGCTTCATAAAACCATCTTTTCCAAGCTGGTTGTGTTTTTTGCGATCGACATACTGTGTAGTAGTTTTATTTCCAGAAATTCGATTAAGGTAGTCGCCTCTAGATTCATTATTACTTGTTGGAACAGATCCCTTCTTTGGCATCGCAATGCCCCCGAACGGGTTCTTCCCAATTTGTTGTGGTCTTCCAATACTTGGCATTATGCACTAAACCTTTCGCGGTACTCTTCCCAAGCTTCTCTGCGACGATTTGAATCTCGCTGCTGAGAATTTTGTTGATCAGAACGTCCGTTTTGACCTGTCTGAGAATTTCCGTTGTGACTAAAGCTTCCCAGATCTGCTGATCCTCTTGGGATGTCTTTAGTAAGGATACTGAAGTCGCTGAGGGCCACCCCTGATTGTGTCAGAGATTTAAGGAGCCCCTGCTCATTCACTTTAAAGAACTCATGTCCTTCTTTACTCATTGTTAAAATCTGCATATTAATCTGATCTTTTGCCGCGCCCTGGGCGACACTAATCTTAAATTGACCAAGATCATTATGCTTTACGAGTAGGTCTAGTCCATCAGCTTTTGTAAGTGAATTTTGCTGTATATAATCGGAAATCTTTTGAATAAGTTCTTGTGGGTTGCTGATGTCTACACTTGAAAGATCAACAACCTGTGTGGTAACTCCCATTGGAGTTGCTGTTCTTTGAGTAATATTTTGCTGAGCAAAAGCATTGAAATTCATAACCTCGGCGTCGCGTCCCATCATCTGAGAATTGCCTGCATCATCCTTGGCCATTGCTTGAGGCATTTTGATGATATTTGAATCTAGCTGTGCCTGCTTTGCAGCATATGTATTTGTTGCTACTTGTATTTTCTGAGTTATCTTTTTTTCAGGTCCAAAGACATTACTATTGCCTCCAACTTGCTTAAGAGTAGTGTTTTTCACTCTTGTCATTGGAATTACGCGGCCCATAGCTGCTAGTTCAGGACCTTGATTTGAAGTTTTGGCCACAAATTCCTTCACTAATTTGAATGGCAGCTCTTTCTTAAACTTGATCGTTTCAGCTCCGCCCATCTCAGGGTTGACTACTACTTCTAAATTAAGCTGCCCTGCAATTTGAGGGTTTGATTTTAAAGTTGCAAGAAGTTTTGGATTTTGTGTAAAGAGTCCTTCAACTTTTTGTATAAAATCTGCTTCTGGCATTGCATTACTACCGACCAAATTTTGTAATTGTATTGGGTCAGCATTAACAGGAGTTTTTCCAAACAAAGTTTGAGGAGCACCTTGAAGGCCCACATGATTCAGAATATCAGGTTGAGATTTTAGACTCTCTGAAATTAACTTCAGAACATCACCAGGATTTTGAGGTAGTGCCTGAGACTTAATTGTATTGTTCATGCCTGTAAGAAGTTGCGCGAACTCATCACTACTCTGCCCTTTAATTATCTTGGCAGCTACATTCCCTTTGACCCTTGCTGTAGGGACATTTGGAATAAGAATGTTTTGTAATCCTAAGTTGTTCACGTTTTAGTCACTCCTTGACACTATACGTCTGCATCTATTTTTTCATAGTCATGTACTGTTTTTGAAGCCGGGCAGAAATTTCCTTATCCATCTGATTGAATATTTTCGATACCTTAGCCGAGTCCAATAATCCCAAAATCTGGACTGAAATCTCTGCGTCCTGAACTGAAAGCACTTCTGCTGCAGTGTTTGGGCGCATTCCAGAGATGGTATCAACCATATGTTGAATTCTTTTTTTCTTTTTTTTATCAACCTCATTTAGGCAGGCGAGTAATTTACTCTGCCTTTCCTGAAATTTACCAATTTTTTTATTCAATCCTTTTCCGCTAAGACTGACTTCCTGCTTTTTTTTCTCTATGCTCATTTCACGCAAACTCAGCTTGTGCTCCTTCTCTAGAAGTTCTCGAGAGAAGTTTACAATCTCTTTTCGTCCAAGCTTAATCATTCGTTTATTAACTTCCTTTACTACCGCGGCGTGAAATTCAGATTCTGTATAAGATCTTTTCCCATCGTTTGAATTACTACCATTCTCATCCTTGGCCACAGCACAAACTGATACTGCAAATATTGATAAGATGATTAATACATTAGCTAGTACTCGTTTCATCTACATCCCTTCCTTGTTCATTCTTTTCATATATTCTTTTCTAATGGATGACTCATCTAATATTTCTTGGAGTTTTTTATCCACTTCTTTTTTATGCTTTGTTTGTGCCTTATCTTTAAGCGTTTCAATCACGTGTACATTGGCCTTTGCATCATGAAGTTCTTTTAGCTTTTCTTGATACTGCTTATCGAGACCATAGATTTTCACCTCATTGACCTTAATATGATCCTTTTTTCCCTGAATAAAGTAAGGATAAAAATTTAAAAACTGTGCATCAATGGAATCTTCCATAAGTTTTTCTTGAGAGTGGTATGCATCAGTAATATCGTTATTGATTTTCTCAATCTCAGAAGTAAGCATATTTTTCTGACGCAAGATTTCACCAAGTTCACTTTTAACAACACTTTCCCGCGCCTCGCGAATCTTTAAAAGTCCCTTCAATTTGAAATCAAACTTTTTCATCCGATGCTACCTACTCCCCGGCCACATTACCGGCCTCAGCGCGACGAGCAAGTTCAACCATCCCATCGTAAAGCTCTTCTACGGTTAAAGGCTGGGACATCCCTTGCTGCTGTTTTAACATCTCCATAAGGTCATCCATGATAGCAATGGCCTTATCTACGCGTGGGTTAGAGCCTTTGGCATAAGCTCCAACATTAATTAAGTCTTCAGACTCTTTATAGGCCGCCATGAGGTCTCTTAGGTGAGATGATATAATCCGGTGCTCATTTGATACTACCTTGTTCATAACACGAGACAGGGACTCTAGAACATCAATTGCCGGAAACTGGTTTCGCGATGCTAGAGCGCGACTTAAAATAATGTGTCCATCGGCAATCGCTCGGACAGCATCTGCAATTGGTTCATCCATATCCCCACCTTCAACAAGTACAGTATAGATTCCTGTAATCGTACCTGCATTGGCCTTCGTCCCTGCTCGCTCCATGAGTTTTGGAAGCTTAGCAAATACAGATGGTGTATATCCTTTTTGTCCTGGGGGTTCTCCAGCACTCAGACTGATCTCTCTATTCGCCATGGCAAAGCGGGTAATAGAGTCCATCATCAAAACGACGTCCTGGTTTTGGTCTCTAAAATACTCTGCAATAGTTGCTGCAGTATATGCTGCCTTAGATCTTACAATAGGAGAGCAATCGGATGTTGCAACAACAACTACTGAACGCTTCAATCCCTCTGGGCCCAAATCTGATTCAATAAATTCAAGAACCTCACGCCCACGTTCACCAATTAGGGCAATAACATTTACATCAGCTTGCATATTTTGCGCAATCATTCCTAGGAGGACTGATTTACCAACGCCTGATCCGGCCATGATTGCTAGACGCTGCCCTTTTCCTGCAGTCATAAAGCAGTTGATTGCATTAATTCCAGTATCTAGTGCTTCTCGAATAGGGGGACGGTCTAGAGGGTTAATTACTTGCCCATAAATACTTTTATTCTCACCCTCAGTATTATCGATTGGCCCCTTTCCATCGATGGGATTTCCAAGAAAGTCTACAACGCGACCCAACATGTTGGGGGATATTTTGATTTCAGTTGTGAGATCTTTGAGGTAAACACGAGTCTCAGAGTTAATCCCTGTAACTTCATCATAAGGCATAGCGATACAACGATTTCCATTAATTCCGACAACCTCACCTAGTGAGCGGCTACCACTTTCAGTTACAAATTCAACTAAACTTCCAATGGGTGCTTTTGCGAGGTTTACCTCATAAACCATTCCTGAGCTGGAATGGATTTTTCCTATTTTTTGGTAGGGAGTTGCGTACTCATAGGCCTTGTGAAGGGGGGCTAAATCAATTTTGTTCTGATTCATGAAGCCCCACAGATTCAAATAACTTGTCTAGTGACTGGAATTGAGTTTCTAAGGTCCCCGCAATAATTCCATTTTCACTCTCAACAACGATACCCTGTTCTGAAATATCAAAATCAATTTCAAGCCGTATATTCTCAAGACCACCAAGCTTTGTTGATACTACTTCAAGAATTTCGGGCATTTTTTCAAAGTCATTTTTATTCACTTGGATAAGAAGATTATTTCTAGATTGAAGCTCAATAATGAGCTTTTCGAGTAGACGCTCTAAATAGGCACCATCTTCATTAAGTTCTCTTAGGATTACCCATTTTGTGAGATTACGAATCATTGAGTATATTTCTGTTTTTTGGTCCTTAAGAATTTCTTCCTGCGCAGCAAGAACATTATTAATCATATGAGTTAGGACCTCAAGCTTCTCTTCTGCTTGTGAGCGAGTCTGCTCGAAGACTTCCTGTCTACCGATTTCTATTCCTTCAGTACGACCATCCTCAAGTGCTTTAGAGTAGACCTCAGCAACTCGGCGCTCAACTTCTTCATGAATTCTACGTTCTCGCTCAGTCTCTTCTTGCTCAACAATTCCACGATGATGCCTGACAACAGGAGCGATCTCAAAACATTTATCTTTGGCAGCTGTTCGCTCTTTACGAATTTTTGTTTGGAATGATGGTTTTTTTTCAGGACGCTGATCCTCGAAGGACTTGAATTCAAATCCCTGAACATCTCTTCTTCCTTGAATGTCGGCCTCTAATTGATCAAAACTATGGAATGAATATTCCTGAATGTCTTGAAAACCTGGTTTACCGTCAGAATCTGCCATATCACTTCCCTAACATATAGATCGAGCTTAAACGAGGGTATCCCCTTCTCCGCCTCTAGAGATAAATGCCTTACCTTGAGACTCAAGATCCTTACACTTCTGAACAATTTCAGACTGGGCCTTTTCAACATCTGAAAGCTTTGTAGGTCCAAGTGCATCGAGATCTTCTTTAAGCATATTTGCTGCACGGTTAGACATATTCTTGAAAAGCTTTGCTTTAACTTCTTCAGGACATGTCTTAAGTGCAATAACAAGTTTTTGATTATCAACATCTTTAAGAAGATTCTGAATACCTTTATCATCGACAAAGGTAAGATCTTCAAACACAAACATAAGTTTTCTAATTTCTTCTGCTAGTTCAGGATCTTTTTCCTCAACACGAGACATGATATTTTTCTCACTATTTTTATCCATAAGATTTAGCATGTCAGCAATAGGCTCGACACCACCAAGCTGGTTCGTATCAATTGAACCAAGAGTTGAAAGCTCTGTCTTAAGGACGTCGTCAAGCTGTGCGATAAGTTCAGGAGAAACATAATCAAGGTTTGCAACACGAAGTACAACTTCCGCTTGAAGTCCCTCTGGCAATCGCCTTAGAACACTCACCTTACGCTCAGGATTTAAGTGAGCAACAATAAGCGCAATAGTCTGCGGATGCTCATTGATCAAAAAATTTGCAAGAGTCCTAGTGTCAACGAGCTCAAGAGATTCAAGAGTATTGGCATGGCCGACATCAACAATTTGACCAAGCAGCTGTTTCGCACGTTCTTCGCCAAGAGCATTTATAACAAAGTCTCTACCACGGTTCTCTGAGAACAGAAGATCAGCATCTTCATTTAGAAATGAATAAAATTCTTCTAAAACTCGTTTAACCATCCAGATTGGAGACTTACTGATGTTTGCCATAGCATTAACCATACGCTTAACATCATTATCTTTCATATGGCTGAAGATAAGTTGTGTTGTCTCAACACCAAGCGAGCTCAAAAGTAGGGCCGCTTTTTCCTGCCCTGAGAGCAGGGAGTATTCAACATCTGGGTCTAGTGATCCTTCGGGCACTTCATTCTCCTTCTACTTACGCTATCTGCTTATCAGATTCAGTTGCGTGAATCATCTCGGAAAGAACCTGTGCTGCTTTGCCAGGATTGTTCTCTACAAGCGAGATAATCTTTTCTCTTAACATATTACCTTCAATCTTTTCAGGATTGAGTTTCTCTTCAATTTGAGGAAGTGCATCTTCAAGTCCAGGCAACTTCTGATTTGCTTGAACTTTTTCTAGCTCCTCAAGTGTCTTTGGAAGAAAGTCTTCAACTGATTCAACTGTATTATCTGTAACCCACTGAATAAATGGACGAGCAACAATAAAGAAGAAAAGCGCAATAACAAGACCAACAGTCGCATACTTTGCAAGATTTTTTATGAATTCGCGGTGCTCTTGTTCTCTCATCATAGCATCTACAGATGCTAGATCTTCTTGAGCAAACTCCATGTTCTTAATTGTTATTGTATCGCCTCTTTTTTCACTGATACCAAGCGTTGAAGCAACAATCGCTCTAAAATTACCCAAATCGGCTTCAGACCAGCGCTCATACTTCATTACGGCCTTGCCATCTTTACCGATAATTGGTGCTCCTTGCTCATTAAGTGCAGGTACTCTTTTACCATCGATCATTACCGCAGCTGAGATTTTTGCAATACCAGCTGTTGGTTTTCTAGATCGAGTCACGATAGATGGGACATTGAAGTTTTTAGTACTTAGCTCTTTAGCTACACTATTTTTTGTCTCAGGGATACCAGGCTGAGGTCTTTCACCCGGAAGATTACTTCTCGCGCCAGGAATTCCTTGAGGAGATGGCCTACTACCATTAAGATTTTGAGTATTTTTAACTTCTGAAAGAACTGCTGCATTCTCACTATCATAGTCAGTCTTTGTTGAAACTGATTCAGTGAAGTCCATTGCAACACTTACTTTTGCAATAACTTTCCCCGCACCTACAACTTTTGTTAGAATCTCTTCAATCTGCCCCTCATACTTTCTATTTTGCTTTGATTCAAGAGCGAGACGGTTAGCAGTATATGCTGTCATCTGATCACCAATGTTTTCAGATAACTTCTTTCCTCGATGATCAAGGATAACAACATGCTCTGGCCTCATTAGCTCTACAGAGGATGAAATTAAGTGTGCAATTCCCTTGACCTCAGCTTGCGTAAGAACAACCCCACGGTCAAGTTCAATAACAACTGATGCTGAAGGTGGTTTCTTCTCTGCCACAAACGGGCTAGATTCGGGGATAGAGAGATGAACGCGAGCTCTTTTGATACCAGTAATATGTTTAATTGTTTTAACAAGTTCACCCTCGAGTGCTCTTTGCTTATTTACTCGCTGAACAAAACTGGTCGTTCCAAAAGATTGCTTATCAAAAACTTCATACCCAACAGTTCCAGAGAAGTTGACTCCCATTGTCGCAAGTTCAAGTCTCCATTTACCAATTTCCTCTTCAGGAACTCTAATGGTCTTACCATCTTGAGACATCTGATACTGAATACTCTTATCTTTAAGAATTATAGCAATCTTCTTAGAGTCATCCTTGTTGAGGTTATTATAAAGAACCTCAAACCTTGTCTTTGTGGCCCAAGATACGATTCCAACCATCACAGATAAAATAATACATGTGATGGCGATAAGACCGACTCTTTTCGCCATATCGAGACTTTTGAAAAACTCAGCAAAGTTTCTTAAAATTTTCTCTATTACATCTTGCAATTGAATCCTCCTGATTCAGTGCCTAGCACCAGCTTAAGCTTCCTGCTTAGCTATTACATTTGCATTCTCATAACTTCTTTATACGCATCTAATACTTTTTGACGGATCTGATTCATTGTCTTGAAGGCAATTTCAGCTTTTTCAACTGAAAGCATTGTTTCATGTAAGTTTTTACTCTTACCTGATGCCAATCTTTCCATTGCATTGTTTGCTTGTACTTGCATCTTATTAACGTCGGAAATAGAGTTTGCAAGCATCTCTGAGAAAGATGACCCAAGCTCTGGCCCCTGTGCTCTATTGAGCTGGGGAGCATCAGCAAGTTGAAGCGGCTTTGAAGCATCTATATTAGATGGACTGGCCCACTCGCGAACATTGCTTGTATTTAAAATATTATTCATAGATCCAACTGTTTGAATCGCCATAACTTACTCCAGATTATCGACCAATCTCTAAGGCCTTAATTGCCATTTGTTTTGTCACATTCATAGCATTTACATTTGCTTCGTAACTTCTTGTTGTTTGCATCATATTGGCCATTTCTTCAACGACATTGATGTTTGGATAAGCGACATAACCGTTCTCATCGGCATCGGGATGATTCGGTTCATATTTTAGAATTGGAGGTCTATCTGTCGAAATCACCTCTGTCGCGTGAACAGTTTGTGCCTGCTCATCCAATTCGCCCTCAAGGATATCTGCAAAATTATCTCTTGCTGGCTCAGATCCAAATGCAACTTCCTTTCTTCTATATGGTCCACCTTCGGCAGTTCTAGTCGTCTGCGCGTTAGCAATATTAGAAGAGATTGAATTCATCCTCTTTCTATTTGCTGCTAGTCCCGAAGCACTAATTTTTAGACTCGTTAGTAGATCCATAAGCTCTCCTATCTCTCAGAAGTAATAATGTACTTCATGAGACCTAGTTTCTTGTTAAGTAGTTGCACTGTTGCATCATAGAGAATCTTGTTCTCTGCCATCATTGCCAGTTCTTGATCTCGATCGACGGTATTACCATCTTCACTAACAACACCATTAGGATCTTCATAGATCTCTGGCTTCAGGTTATCAAACCCTCCTCCGCCAACATTGAAGTGATTTTTATCTTCAGTATTGAGGGATTGTTGTTTATCGATATCAATGGCACGTTGTAATGCTGCTTCAAAATCTAAACGCTTAGTTTTGTACCCAGGTGTCTCGGCATTAGCGACATTTGAAGTTATAAGTTCTTGCCGCATCTGCCTAAAATTTAGAGATGCTGCAAGTGCCTTCAATGTTTGATCGTTAACGTTCATAGAACCTCCTGTACTTTGCGACTTATCTTAGATTTACAAAGTATGCACTTCCATCATTTCTATACTCATTTATTTTATTTCTGAGAGTTCTAATTGAAACACCAAGAATCTTTGCTGCTTGAGTACGGTTTTCACTTGTATGAATCAGAGCTTTCTTAATAAGTAATCTCTCTGCTTCTTTAAGTGACATAAGACGTATTCCATCTGCTTCATCATCAATCGTGATATTTACAGACTTTTTCTCACCGATTGTAAGTTCTGCCTCAGTAAGAGTTTCACCCTGTATATTTTGAACTGAGCTTTCAATAACACTCTTCACTTCCTGGATATTATAAGTCCAGTAATGTGAAAGAATCTTATCCATTGCCGAATCTTCAATTGAAATATCTTTCCCACCGAATTCTAGGAGATAGTGATCAATAATCATTTTAAGGTCATTGATTCTTTCTCTGAGTGGAATAAGTTGGATTGAGTTGCTAGATAATAGTGTATATAGGCCTCTATAGAATCGCCCTGAACCAACGAGTTTGGAGAGGTTTTTTGTAGTTGTACCAATGATACGAATATCAATATCGTAGTCGTCTAATTCGTGTAGTACTTTATGAAGACGTTTCTGAAAATTTTCTTCAAGTCCATCAATGTTAGCAAATACTACAGTTCCGCCATTACCTTTTTCTAGAACTCCGCGAACGAATCGTCCTGACTCTTCCTCACGATATCCTAAAATAGCATTTTCGACTTGCTGAGCATCTTGAGAACAATCAACTAGTTCAAAAGCTTGTCCAGAACGATTAGAAAATTCATGAATAAATGATGCAAGACTTTTCTTACCAACACCAGCTTCACCAATAACTAATACAGGAGACTTACTAACAGATACATTCTTTGCGACTGATAGTGCTTTTTGAATTTTTGGGTCCTTACCGAACAATTCAACATTTACGTTATTCATATGACCTCCATGTCATTTCAAACCCCAATCTTTAGGGAACCTAAATCATTCTATCCTTGATCTTTAACAGAGCAAGTTCGGTCCTTACTAGACCTTTGATATACTCTGAAACTTCACTGTCTTCTAATAACTTAGCGAATACAGACTGACCTTCAGAGTTCTTTTTATTTGCAATTTTAGCAACTCCAAATAAGTAACTTACACGTCCATAGTAAGCACTCTTTTCAAAGTTGCGTAAAAACGCTTCTATTTTATT
>JAGLCH010000011.1 GCA_023146355.1 Bacteriovoracaceae bacterium
ATCAATGTCGAGGTCGAGCTTTAGGGATTCTTGAAACTTTTCGAAATCAAAAAAAGCGCCAGCATATTCTGTTGGCCCATCTGTACCATCAGTCCCAAGACTGGTTATGGTTATTCGCTTAAGATCGTTTAATGGGAGGTTTAAAATATTATCAAAGAAGATCTTTTTACCTAGCTGAAGAACAAATTCTGTATTTCGTCCCCCTTGTCCACTTCCTCTCACCGTAATTGGGATCTCTCCACCTGATACAATAGAGGATGAGTTTTTTTTGATAATCATTTTTTTTATGTGACTGATATGCACTAAAAGGCCTTCTTCAATAGAGCATGTAAGTGGCCTTGGTATTATAAATCCTTTAAAGCCTGACTCATTCAACACGATATTTGATTTTGTCATAAGGTCGTTAAAATCACTGATAATTGTATGATTAATATCCTTTCTTCTAACCCCTTGTCTTTTTCTTGAAATAAGGTCTTCGCGGTCTTTTGACATTAAGTGGCCTAAAATGTGAGTGGCCCATTTCGGTGATAAGAACTTGTTTATGAGGAGAATCACTGATGCCAGATCTGGTTCAGTAAAATAGAATGGGCCAGATCCTATCATCCCAATTTGATCAGATGATACATCTGAAACCAAAAGGATTTCAGCTCTCTTGCTGCCGATACAGCTGGCCATCCCCCCGTTTTTGATTAGTGATATTTCTTTTCTAATCGCATTGATCTCTTCTATTGTAGCGCCACTTCCGAGTAGCTCTAGGAATATTGCATTTAATTCATTAAGTTCAATGGAAGGGATTGGAAGTGTCATTACGGATGAAGCGCCGCCTGAAATGCAAGCAATGAGGAGATCGTTTTCCTTCATTGTGGCAACATAGTCAATTGCCCTCTGAGTATTATCTACTGAGTTTTGATCGCATAGGGGATGTCCTCCTTCAAGACAAACTATACTATCTGATCTGATCGAATGATCGTATTTTGTCAGCACTAACGCTGTATCAAGTTTTTCTTTTAGTTCAGTAAATGATGAGAGTCTTTGGCATAGGCTATCTACTTGCTGTGCTGCTGCTTTTCCAATGCCAAGAACCCTAATCTTACGAATAGAGCTAATTGAGTGCGTATTGCCACAAATAGAAAGTGATTCAGCAGTTACATCTATTATCGGAGTAAATAACTCAGTAGGACTCATTTTCAGAAGTATCTGATTGCAAATATTTGTACTATTCATCCATAAAGAATAGCATTACCTAGCAAATACTTGGGAAATTTCTAACCTGTGATTAAATACTGAAATGATGAAAAAACTTGGAATTATATTGTGCTCGGCAACTGCTCTCCTAATGATTAACTTAGATGCTACTGCCGTTAATATTGTAATACCTGAATTGATGAAAGAATTTTCTGTAAGTTCAGATAGAGTCAGTATTGTTGTCTTAGCCTACCTTTTGGGGATGGTTGGCACTACGCTCTTTTTTGGAAAACTTGCCGATAGAATTGGCCATGGTAAGATTTTTACCCGTGGATATTGTCTCTTTCTCATTGGATCAATCCTTTGCGCCTTATCGTGGGACTTGTTGAGTTTGACAAGCTTTCGCTTTATTCAAGGCCTTGGGGGAGCAATGATTGCAGCAAGCTCTGCAGCTGTTATCATTAAGTTTCTTCCATCCACAGTTAGAGGGAGGGCCTTTGGGATCACTGGGATGATGGCGGGGATTGGATTTGCTCTTGGTTCCCCAATTGGAGGATCTCTTGCTGCATCATTTGGTTGGCGCTCAATCTTTTTAATAAATATTCCCGTATCCATCATAGGCATTGTTTTTTGCTTTCTCTTCCTAAGAAATGAAGTCGTTGCACCCACTTCATACCGTCTCGATAAGCTTGGTGCACTTATGAGTTTTCTCTTTTTTAGCTCCATTATACTACTACTCGAAGTCCATACTTCTGTATTAAGCAGCATTGGTATTTTTGCCTTAATACTCATCCTCATCATCGTATTAGTTAGAAGAAGTCGGGTTCACTCAGATCCAATAATAGATTTCAGTATATTTAAGTCCAAGAGTTTTACTTGTTCTATACTGGCCCTTTGTTGCTATTACATTATCTTGCTGGGTAACAGTTATGTTTTTCCATTATTTCTTTCTGCAGGGAAAAATTTAAATTTAATTCAGTCCGGAAAACTTCTTTTTATCTCACCCATTATTGGTTTGATGCTCTCACCAATTGCGGGCCAGTTAAGTGACAGGTATGCGCCTCGTTTAATTTCAGGAATTGGATCTATATTCTTTGTTATTTCATCTATCCTATTTTATTACCTTCCAGTCGTTGGAAACTTTGGGATGTATGTTTCTTTTGTAATTTATGGAATGGCGCTATCTCTTTTCATGGTACCTCTTTTAAGTTTGGTTATGGGCCATGCTGAGTCCCATAATGCTGGAGCTATATCTGCAGTCAAGGCAGTTGTACCAAACCTTTTTGGACTATTTGCTGTTGGAGGATATTCCATTATTTATTCAAATAAATTTTGGAACAATGCTGGATTGCTAACAGAAGAACAGGCCTCAGGTGCTGCCTTTTCGACTGTGATGGTGTTATCTATTGTCGCAGCGATCATTTCTGCTTCTTTGCTTTTATGGTCTCGTGATCGAAGTAGTATGAGCACCTATTCTTAGTTACAATGTCTTTAGAGAAGGGAAATATGTAATGGAAAAATTCTTCAATGATAAAAAAATGAGCATAACTCTAATCGATACATCGCGAGTGGAAGATAAAAAACTTCACCGCGAGCTAAAGAGTTTCGTCCCACATATCCAGAAGGTTTTTTCAGGTTTTCTACTGGGAAAGACCGGACTAGATCTAAAATCCAAAGGAATTAAAAGTGCCTCCTTGGCAATTACTCTATGTGGTGAGAAAAAAATTCGCGGCCTTAACAGAGATTACAGGGGAAAAGACAAGGTCACAGATGTTCTATCATTTCCTATAAACGAGTCCCTTAGGCCCCACAATTGTGATCTGTTATTTGTGCCAGAACTTGAGTTGGGAGATGTGATCATTTGTCATCAAGTTGCCAAGAGGCAGGCAGTAGAGTTTAAGGTGACCTATGCTCAAGAAATTGTTCATGAATTGGTCCATGCGTTTTTACACCTCGTGGGATATGACCACGAAAGAGGTAGTGATGAGGAAAAACTGATGTTTGATTTGGAAGAGAAGCTGGTTGCCAAGGTCTACAAGCTTGCTGGCTTTTAACTTGCCCTAATTCGGAGTATCCTAGGTAAATAAATTAAATAATTACGGAGTTTTTTATATGAGTGAAGAAATCAATATCAAACTATCTGAGTGCAGTTCCGAAATGAAGGAGTTTCCACCCCGCGTGGCGGAACTCCGGAGGTCACTTTGAAGTAGATAAAAAGAAAGAACGTCTCTCTGAGATTACCCAGATGGAGATGATGGATGGTTTTTGGGATGATGCTGATAATGCTGCAAAAATTCAAAAAGAGAAGGCCATTTTAAGTGATGTCGTTGGAGTCGTGGAAAAACTTGAAGAACTTGTCGATGAGTTCACAATATTAAAAGAGTATGCTGGTGAAGGGGATGATGATTCTGCAATAGAGGGAATCGAAGTGTTTATTCTTTTTAAGGAAGAATTCCTAAAAGCAGAACAAAAAGTGTTGTTATCAGAAGAAGTCGATCCAAACAATGCCATTATTTCAATCAATGCTGGAGCAGGCGGAACTGAATCCTGCGACTGGGCAGCAATGATTTTTAGAATGATTAAACGTTGGGCAGATACTCGTGGCTTTAAAATTTCCATCCTAGATCATCAAGACGGAGACTCAGCAGGAATTAAATCTGCAACGATGACCGTAACAGGGAACTACGCTTACGGACTTTTAAAGTCGGAAACAGGAATTCACCGCCTTGTTAGAATCTCGCCATTTGATTCTGCTGCACGAAGACATACTTCTTTTGCTTCTGTGTTTGTCTCTGCGGAGATTGACGATACTATTGAAATCGATATTGTTGATAAGGATCTTAAAATCGATGTGTACCGCTCGGGTGGCGCTGGCGGACAGTCTGTTAATACAACTGACTCTGCTGTTCGAATTACTCACTTGCCAACAAATACAGTTGTTACCTGTCAGAATGAACGATCTCAGGTACAGAATAAGCTTCAGGCCATGAAGGTACTTCGCTCTCGACTTTATGACCTTGAAATGGCGAAAAAACGTGCCTTAGATGATGAAACTAACGCTACAAAAAAGAAAATTGAGTGGGGGTCACAGATACGCTCATACGTTCTCCATCCCTATAAAATGGTAAAGGATCACCGTAGTAACTTTGAGTCTTCTCAGGCGGAGAAGGTTCTTGATGGCGATATTGATAGTTTTCAAGATGCATTCCTTAGATGGTCTGTTTCTAAGGATATTGAAGAGTAATGTTGGCAGTTTTAAAAACCATTGTTGGGTTTCTTGTACATGATAGGGCCTCAAAGAAATTTGCCTTTGGTGTTCTTTTTGGCCTGGGGTTTTCCGTCTCAATCATTCTTGCCACCATTGGTATAATGGATGGCTTTGAGTCGACTCTTAAGGCCGGACTAAAAAGATCAATGGGAGATATTTCCATTCACTCTAGAAAAGGTTTTTTCAAGCCCGTTGATGAATTTGCCAGCATCTTTAAGTCTCTAAGAGTTACTGAATATTCATCTTATGTTAAGAGTGAAGGTTTCGTTATTCACAACGAAGCATCTAAAGCAGTTCAGGTTAATGGGATTGATTTCAAAAGTTTTTCTGAGGTATCAGGAATTAGCTTAAAGCTTGAAACAAATAGTGTTGCCATAGGATCAGAGCTTGCTGAGCAGTTCTCTCTTAAAGTTGGTGATGAGGTCGTCCTTGCTCTTCCAAATGGTAATGAAGAATTTTCCTCACTCCCTCTTCTCACACGGCGCAAGGTGGGACAGATAATTACTCATGGAATATATTTAAAAGATCTCCGTCTCATTTATATAGATAAAACAACTCTTCAGGCATCTTTGAATATAGGCCCACGAGTAAATATGATCTCTCTCAATCTTCCTTTGAGTTATGAAAAAGAGGCCGGTAGTTCCAAAAATTACACTGATATTGTTAGTGGTTTCAAAAGGGTCCTCCAGGAAGAACTTGATATGGAATATTTAGTTCGCCCCTTTTGGCGAGAGTATGCAGGACTCATTGAGGCAGTAAGAGTTGAGAAAGTGATGATTGGAATCATTCTTCAAATTATAGTGATTATTGCTATCTTCAATGTACTTGCCTTCATTATTTTTATCAATGAGCAGCGATCAAGAGAAATTTTTCTTTTTAAGGCACTCGGCATGAGTCAGCGAAATCTCATGAAAGTTTGGTTAATGCTGGGTATTCTTTTATGGATGCTATCATGTGGAATCGCAATGAGCTTTGTCTCTATGATCAATTATGCACTTCTCAATTTCTCATTTCTAAAGCTCCCCGGTGAAATTTATACACTGGGACAGTTGCACATAGAGCTGGACCTATTAGATTACTCAATCGTCTTTGGCGGAACTTTAGTGTGGCTACTTTTGGTTTCAGGCATTGCCTTTATTAAAATGAAACGCGGTTCAATTATCAGCGGACTACGCAAGGAATTTGCATAATGAATTTACAAGTAAGTGCTGTTCGAAAGACTTTTAATAACGTAGATGCTCTTAGAGGGGTCAGCCTTGTCCTTGAAGAGGGTGGGCAGTATGCAATAACTGGAGCGTCTGGGTCAGGTAAATCAACGCTTATGTATCTGATGGGTGGGCTCGATCGTCCGTCGGAAGGTGAGATTATTTTAAATGGCCGTAATCTCGCTTCAATGTGTGATGACGAGCTTGCAAAATATCGCAATGAGTATGTGGGCTTTGTTTTCCAGTTTCACTTTTTGCTCCCATCAATGAATTGCATTAATAATATTTTGCTACCTTCCAAAATTGGAGGATCAAAACGAAAGGACCTCAAAAAAGACATAGCTCGTCTAGCAGAGGAATTGGGCGTGACGCACTGCTTGAAAAAATACCCTTATCAATTGTCTGGCGGAGAGCAGCAGAGAATTAATATCATTAGAGCGCTGTC
>JAGLCH010000110.1 GCA_023146355.1 Bacteriovoracaceae bacterium
AGAAGACCAAGTTCCAAATAGGGGTCATTTAGAAAGACACGTCCTATTAGCAATGCAACAAATGGTATTAATCCGAAATTAATCATTTGCGCTGTTATGTGGGCCTTAGTATTTCCCTTTAGCATGAGCTTTTTAAGGTCAATATTAATCATCATTGGATAAACCATTAGAAATGTTAATGGTAAAATTAATACCTTAAGCATTGTTGAATCTTGAAAATATCCCAAGGTTAGACCCAGTACCATTGTTATGGGAATGCTCCATACTAAGTTTTTTTGAATTCGTGACAGTATATTAAACATGATCTTCTCCTGAAAGTAACATCTTGGTATTTGCTATTTCTGCGGCATTTACTAACTGATAAGCAATTGGAGATGCAGTCAACGCTGGATGTGTTCCAAGTTGAAAAATTGCAATGTCATCAGCTGTAAATTTACTAAGTATAAAAGAGCTTATTGCATTAATCAATTCTCCAGCACTAAGTGCTCCTGAAATCTGCCCACCAATAATAGTTTTGTCATATTTGTTGAAGATCAACTTTACCTTCATGTTTTGCATTCCGTTCATGCTTCCGGGGTGGCGGTTTGGTCCCTCTGCAACACCTATTTCAATTTGGTAATCATGCGCTAGGGCCTCTCTTTCAGTGAAGCCTGCGCAGGCAAATGCTTGACCATTAAGAGCGGTAGAAAATACACCAATTACACCCTTGTCAGATCTCTTGGTGCTAAAAAGATTTGCTCCAGCAATACGTGCTTGCATTGTTGCAGTTGATGCTAGTTTCACCTTGCTTGGCGTCTCTGCGAAAAATGATTTCGCATCTATGCAGTCTCCGCATGCAAAAATATCGTGTGAGCTTGTTCTCATATTTGAGTCGACTTTGATGCCGCCTAATTCTCCAATATCTAGACCTATTGATTTTGCTAAACTTGAATTTGCTATTGAGCCAATACCCAAGATTACAGCATCTGCTTTTATTATTTCACCATTGTCGAGCTTAACAGAGTTCACATCATTGCCACCAAGGCATTCCGTTACTTTTCTGCTGTTCTTCACAGTAATGTTTTCATTTGTAAGAATATTTTTAGCTTCATCGCAAAACTCGTCATCAAATGCAGACATTAAGCATTTTGGCATCAGCTCAACCAAGGTAACATTATTCTTTCTATTTTTTTTACACTCTTCTGCAAACTCAATACCTATAAAGCCGCCACCTATAATAACTAAATCTTTTGATTCATTTACTTTTAATAAAAGATTTTTCAAATAAGTAGGGTCTTTATGGATGGGAAAAATATTATTTTTATGAACCCCCTCAATTGGAGGGACGATTGGATTTGAGCCTGTCGCTAGAACTAACTTGTCATATGTAATGCTTTTTCCATCAACAGTGATTGATTTCTCTTCTTTGTTGATTTCTTTGACATCGCCGATAATTAGATCGATTTTGTTTTTTTCCAGCACACCATCAGGAATGAGATTTTTTTCTACATCCATAACGGTGCCAAATATGTATGGAATACCGCAGGGGATTGAAACTCTATTCTCTTTTCTAATTATCAAAATGCTTTTATCTTGATGATACCTTCTTGCCGTAATTGCTGCTGGTATCCCTGCTGCACTGCCACCAATAACGACGACATCATAACTGTTTTTCATCTTCAGTTTCCTTTTGGTATATGTTTTTAGTATAATTCTCTGCTCAATTTTCTTTAAGCAACGTGCAGGTTTCATTTTGTGAATGCACATTATCGAAAAGATTTCCTGGATTATATATGAGTATATACTCGCTTGCAAGCGTGTTGGTCTTGTTAGTAGATATTACAGGAATTATCGGTGCCGGAGGTACAGATTCACGTGAAGCGGGTATATGTTTTAACAATATCATAAAGTATATTTTGCTGCTCTTCCCCTCCTTGCGCCAAATACGTCTTCCCATTAAAATAGAGCATAACCCCTCGTAAGGATGTGAGTAATGATGTTTTTTAACAACATTTTTCAGTTTTCAAAGAAAAAATATATTTTGGGAAAGAGGCCGGAAGTTGACTGTATCCTCTGTGAAACACTTAGAGATAAGTCTCAGGTTCCGTCGCTCACCGTAGTTGAGAGTGAAAATGTTGTCGTTGCGATCAATCTATACCCCTACAATACTGGACATTTAATGATTTTCCCCAAGCGGCATGTTCAGGATATTCGTGATCTAAATACAGAAGAGGACTCTGAAATAATCTCTCTAACTAAGTACTTCATTACAATTTTAGAGCAGGCCTACTCACCTACTGGGTTTAACATTGGTTATAATCAGGGTGAGTTTTCTGGGGCCTCAATTAAACATATCCATCAGCATATTATTCCGCGCTTTTCAAATGAAGTTGGAGTGGTTGATTTGGTGGGTGGAGCAAAGGTGATTATTGAAGACCCAAATGAAACGATGGAAGACCTGCGTGGACGTGCACTGAGTGGGATGGGGCAAATTGATTTGGAGATATGGTAGGGAACTATGAGATTTAATATATTTGAAGACAAAGTTCAAAAGGACTACGAGAGGATTAAAATTTTGCACTGGGGGCATTTCGGCTTTCTTTGTATTGCACTGGTTCTTTTGATGTTTCATGATTTTGCTAGTCTGTGGACTTTGTTTACTATTTTGGTTTTGGTGTTCTTCTATCGCTACTACTTAAAGACTGTTAAGGAGGTGATGTACACTTTCTGGACTTTCTCATTTTTCTTACTTGCTTACCTTGGTGTAGGTCTTGTAAAGAGTATGTTTATCTATGACGGCATGGGCCTTTTAACAGCACACCTCCTCGCCATTATTTTTCTACTCTTAGAGATGTATATTCTCTCCTCTCCAATTTACTTCCCAAGAGTTAATTGGTGGGAGTATGACTTTCGCTATCGGCATGAGCTAAAAGTCGATGTTTTCCGTGGGGAGGATAAAGAGGAAGGGCGTCTATCTGATCTGCGCCGTGGGGCCGGTTGTTTAGTTTCATTTGAGGAGTACAAATTAGGGGATGAGGTTGATATCAAGTTGTCAGGGAAATATGATAACCTCCTGCTTCGTGGAGATATTGTGAGTAAGAGAAGTAACTCAATCGGACGGGGTTTTGTCTATGGGGTCAAAATAAACTTCGGATCTCAAGAGGAAAGACGTAAGTTCACTTCTTTTAGTAATAAGTGGCGAAGTGAAAGCTCATTAAAAACACGCATGAAATTTAAGAGGCTAAAAGAGGTTGAAAGTTGCGATTAACTGCTGATGATTTGTGGCATATGGACTCGGCCCTTACGGAGGCCGAACGGGCATTTTCAATGGATGAGGTTCCAATTGGTGCGGTGATTGTTGATCCCCATGGCAGAGTTTTGGTGGAAACCCACAATTTGAAAGAGTGCAACAACAATCCACTGGGACATGCTGAGTTGATTGCAATACGTGAGGCCTCTGAGCAGGTAAAAAATTGGAGATTAGAGAATTGTACCCTGTATGTCACTCTTGAGCCCTGCCCCATGTGTTTAGCTGCAATGGTGCAGTCTAGGATTGGCCGTCTAGTATTTGGTGCCTACGATCCAAAAGGTGGGGCAATCTCTTTGGGGTATAATTTGCATAAGGATATGCGACTTAATCACAGCTTTGAGGTAATTGGAGGGATCAAGCACCACTCCTGTTCAAAAATTTTATCAAAGTTCTTTCGACAAAAGCGCTCTAGATATAAAAAGTTTAAATAACTTATTTTACGAGGCTTGGCAGTTCTGCAACTCTATGTTAATTTTTTTACATCTAATGCGGAGAATTGGCCGAGTGGTCTATGGCGCACGCTTGGAAAGCGTGTGGGCAGCAATGTCTCGAGGGTTCGAATCCCTTGTTCTCCGCCATTAATCCCAAATCCGCACACAAGCT
>JAGLCH010000111.1 GCA_023146355.1 Bacteriovoracaceae bacterium
TTCGATCAATTTGTTGATGAACTGTGTCCTTCCACACAGCGTGCGTAACGACAGCAATTTCTCATGATAAGATCAAAGATTTCCTAGCAGTATAGTTGCTCTGAATAGTTCCAAGGCAACCATTTATCTGGATATTTAAAGACTTCACTTTTATTTCTCTGAATCTCAAGCAGATATTCAAATGGGTTGAGCTTCATATCCTTACACGTCTGAATTAGTGACATAAACATATCGCCGATCAGTGCTCCGTGCTGTGTCTTATAAAAAAGTGAGTTCTTTCTGTGACGAATTGAACTTTTTATTGATCGTTCGCAGATATTATTATCGAGCGGTGCTCCTGCGACATGCATGAATTTTGTCAGCTCGCTCCAGTGATTAAGCATGTAACTGATCGCACCACCAAGTCCGGAGTTTGGCTCTTCCTTTCTCTCTCTCTTCATTTTTGAACACCACTTTAAGATACGTTTTATCTATGACGGATTGAACTTTTGATGGTGCTCCAGTCTCTCCTGGTCGGAAAGGTTAATAATTTGTAACTGGACAGCGTAATTTCAGAAATATCTCCTAGCGGCAAGAAACCATTGGGCCTTTCGTTCTTAAGGAGCTAGAATCAGCTTGAATGAAAGTAGATAATATAGACGTCAAATCATCAATAGAAAGTGCAAAGAGGCAAATCGCTGAAGATAAGTCGCTGTCGCCATCAATGAGGTCAACAATTAATTTGTTGATTCTAATAATCAACTTACTTTTAAATAGACTTGGAAAAAATAGTACAAACAGCAGCATTCCGCCTTCGCAAGATCCAAATAGAAAGAAGGGAGCTAATCAAGATGACGATGCAAAGAAGAAGCGTAAGACTCGAAAAGATAAAGGAATAAAGAGAAAACCAGGAGCGCAGCCTGGGCACAAGGGTGTGACCCTTGAGAAAATTAAAAAACCAACAGAGATCGAGTATATCGACATTGACAGAAGAACGCTCCCTACTGGGGATTACGTGGATATTGGTTATGATTCTCGGCAAGTTTTTGATGTGAAAATTTCTTTGCATGTGACAGAGTACCGCGCCCAAATTTTAGAGGATACAAATACAGGCAAGCAATTTGTAGCAGTCTTTCCAGATGATGTTAAGAAATCTGCTCAGTATGGAGCGCAGGTAAAAGCGCAAGCCGTTTACATGTCAATATTTCAATTGATTCCTCTAGAGAGAATTTTAGATTATTTTAAATCACAGGCAGGACTTCTTCTGAGCAAAGGATCCATTTCTAATTTTAAAAAGGCCGCCTTCAAGAAGTTAGAAGATATAAACTTCAAATCTTGGGTTTCGATGAAGCTTCTCATGTCAGAAGTTTGCCACGCAGATGAGACGGGAATCAATGTTGGAGGCAAAAGAATTTGGCTACATAATTTATCCAATGAAAAGTACGTTCTCTATCACCCCGATTTAAACCGTGGAAAAGAAGCTACAGACCGGATGAAAATCTTAGAGCACTTTAAAGGAGTTCTCTGTCATGACCACTGGAAGCCTTATTATAAATATTTAAATTGCAAACACTCTCTTTGTAATGCTCATCATTTACGAGAGCTTATTTTTGCACATGAGCAAGACGGGCAAGCATGGGCATGGCTTATGCACGAGCTCCTCGAAGAGATTAACGTAAAAGTAAAAGAATCAAAAAAAGGTTTTTTAGTAGCAGAGCAGATAAAGAAATATCAAAAGCGCTACCGCACTATTCTCACGAAGGGAAAAAGAGAGTGTCCACTCCCTGCGAAAACTCCTGAAAAAAGAGGGAAACTTAAGAAGTCTAAATCAAGAAATCTTCTTGAGAGGCTTGAAAGTTATGAGGAGGATACACTCCGATTTATGAAAGAAGCTCTCGTCCCTTTCACAAATAATCTGGGCGAAAATGATTTAAGAATGACTAAAGTCCAGCAAAAAATTAGCGGGTGTTTTAGATCAATGGCGGGAGCCGAGGAGTTTTGTTTATTAAGAAGCTATATTGTTACCGCGAGAAAGAATGGCATGGGACCGGCCGACGCCCTCAGAGCATTATTCAGTGGAGAAACTCCAGAATTTATGGAATATTAAGCAGATATTAGAAATTACGCTGTCTAGTTACAAAATTTGTTTGTGATGTTCAAAAG
>JAGLCH010000112.1 GCA_023146355.1 Bacteriovoracaceae bacterium
ATGACAGATCGAAAACCACCGAAACTAAAAGTACTGCAAATTGTAAGGATTCCAGCGGGCGGAATCCGCAAGCACATTGTTTCAATCATTGAGGGAATGGAGTCGGGTAACTTTGAGTGCTACCTGGCAACAGATGTCAATTTTGCTGATAATACTTATAAAATCTCTCCCCCACTCTCGGATGATAAGATCTACTCCATCTCAATCCCCAACTCTCCGGGCCCAAAAGACCTTTTGATGCTATGGAAGCTTTATTGCCACTACAAAAGCTTTAAGCTCGACATAATTCATGGTCACGGAGCCAAAGGTGGATTATACGCAAGACTTCTAGGAAGGATGCTCGGAGCTAAGGTTTTCTACACTGCCCATGGCGGAAGTCTTCACGCAATGCACGGCAGTTTAAAAAATGCCCTCTATCAAATTATTGAAAAAACACTCTACTACTTCACCGATAAGCTTGTATTTGAAAGTGAGTATTCTAGAGATACCTATTTCACAAAAGTCAGAGACGCCGGCGTAAAAGCGGTCTTAAACTATAATGGTACCCATGTGCCAGAAGTGCTTCCTGCATCCAAAAATTTTAGCGGTGAGATAACAATTGGGGCCTTTGGTATTTTAAGACCGATCAAGGGACATGACCTGTTAATTAAGGCAGCAAAACTTCTTTTAGATAATGGATACAACATTAGAGTTCTTATTTCTGGATCTGGAGAAGAAGAAAATAACCTCAGGAAACTCGCCACATCCTTAAAAATTGAGGACAAGCTCACTATTCAAACCGATACTTCTGATGTGGAAGCGACCATGAAAGAGTGCCATCTGATAGCTCACCCCTCACACTTTGAATCATTTGGTTATGTCGCAATTGAGGCCATGGCACTTGGTATTCCAGTACTCTCATCTGACAGAGGTGGACTTAAAGAGATCGTGAAAGACAACGAGACAGGATATGTCTTTTCATTAACGCCAGAATCGATTTCAGAAAAGGTACAACAAGCAGTTGATGATACAGAGAAAAGAAACAGAATCATTGAAAAAGCCTATACCAAAGTCAGTACAAAATTTAACGAACAAAGTATGGTTTCCAACATTTTGGAAGAGTATAGGAATAACGTATAAT
>JAGLCH010000113.1 GCA_023146355.1 Bacteriovoracaceae bacterium
TCTGATCATGCAGTAGGTAAAGGGACCATGGCCGGTTGTCCTATGATTAACGCGGAGACTTTGATTGAACGAGGTCTAACTCAAGAAGTTGTTGATAAAATTGAGGCCCAGCTGATGTCTGCTTTTGATATCACTTTTGCTTTCTCACGCTATTCTATAGGCGATAAAATTCTCATGGAGAATCTTGGACTGACTGAAGAACAGCTTAATAATCCTTCTCTGAATGTGCTGGGAGTTCTTGGATATTCTGACAAGGAAATTGAATCAGCAAACGATTATATTTGTGGAACAATGACTGTTGAGGGAGCACCTCACCTTGAGGATGATCACCTCAATATTTTCGATTGTGCTAATAAGTGTGGAAAGACTGGAACTCGCTACATTTCTCCTGAGGGACACATTAAAATGATGGCATCTGTACAGCCATATATTTCTGGAGCGATTTCAAAGACAGTAAACCTTCCAAATGATTGTACTATTAAAGATGTTTCAGACGCCTATAAACTCTCGTGGAAGCTAATGGTTAAGGCCAATGCTATTTATCGTGATGGCTCCAAGTTTTCTCAGCCACTGAACTCCTCGGCATTTGATGATCTTGGTCTTCTTGAAGATGATGAAATGGCAACAACCGAGAAAGTAACAGCAGTTGCAGAAAAAATCGTTGAGAAGATTATCTATAAAGAAGTTTCACATCGAAACTCTCTTCCAAACAGACGCTTAGGATACACCCAGAAGGCAAGCATCGGCGGACATAAAGTTTACCTTCGCACTGGAGAATATGAGAATGGAGCACTTGGAGAGATCTTTGTTGATATGCATAAAGAAGGAGCAGCGTATCGCTCACTAATGAACTGCTTCTCAATTGCAATTTCTCTTGGGCTTCAATATGGTGTTCCTCTTGAGGAGTTTGTTGACGCATTTACCTTCACTCGATTTGAGCCAAACGGAATGGTTGTTGGACACGATAATATTAAGATGACCACTTCCGTTATTGACTACATATTTAGAGATATTGCGATGAGATATCTCGGTAGAAATGATCTTGTTCATGTGAAGCCTCAGGACCTAAAACCTGATACTGTTTCTGGTGAGGCAAAAAATGAACCTCTTTTGGCAATGATGGACGATAATGTCACCCATGTTGATGGAGGAGTAAGTACTAAGTCTAAGGTGTACTCAAAGGAAAGTAATTCTAAAATGGTTATGGAGCAGAAAAAGCGACAAGAGGCCAAGTTTAAGGGTTATGAGGGAGATGCTTGTCCTGAGTGTGGTGCTCTTACTCTTGTTCGTAATGGGTCGTGTCTAAAGTGTGATTCATGTGGTGCCACCACAGGATGTTCATAATTTAATATATCATTGAGTTTTTATATGGGCCCCAACTTTGCGTTGGGGCCTTTAATTTAAGAGTCGGGCGTACAGTAGTAGTGATGATTCCAGCGGTATCCACTGTTAAATGCATTGAAGCCGGCCTTTGAGTTTTTATCTAGAGTTCCCGTTCCATCGCATGCTTCATCGCCTTCATTATCTCTACTGTTATCAAGAATTTGAAACTGCTTGTAGTCACAGCTTCCCTCTTCATGTCCATAGGTATTAAAGGTGCTGCTATTGCCAGCATTATAGTGGCCAAATGCACCACCTTTTCTAACTGCTCCTGAGGTACAGTATTTTTTTCCAAGGGCGACAATTTTATCGTAAACTTTTGAGTCTAGTTTGGGCTCGCCAGTTTCTGGAATAAAGTCAGTATGAATAAATTTAAGTTCATCATCAACATCAATTCCTTCTCCAGAAACATAGCGGTTAAAGTAAACGTTGAGGTCAGTTCCTGCAGGAAGCATACATGTCGAAATTCCTGTTTCATCATCTTTTGTCCCAGCTCCGGCGCAACAGACATTCTTCGGTTCCTGGGTCGTAGTTTCTCCCAGTTGTAGGCAGCATTTAAATTCGGTAGAGGAAAATACCTTCTGCGTTCCCATTTTGGTTTGAATAACTGCTTCCTCATTTGGGTTTAGACGATCCTGGCCACCTGTAAGGCCACTACTTTTTTGGTCGTAAATCTGGGCAAGAGATTTTTCTCCAAAATTGGCAAAATTAAAGGAGTTGTTGAAGAAGTCAGATCTGGTTTTAATTGAAGGGTCGTAGAGGCCTTCAACCAGTTTAGTTCCATTAGAATTACAATAGATCGGATCATAAAATATTTGTGGGATTCCCATAAGCTCAAGTTTTCCAAGCTTGGTGAGGTAGTACATTGCATTTCCTGCTGTGGCGCCATTTTTACTTGAGTCGACTCCGCCGGTGTAAGAGTATGCTGAAGAATTTGCAACATTAAATTTGATAATCAAACCTGCTTGCTGCCATGGGCCGCCATTGACTAGTTCAGTGCTATCGAGGTTAGGACGTACGTGCATCACCATATACCCAGGTGACGAATTTGCATCGAAGCAGTACTGGTGCTCT
>JAGLCH010000114.1 GCA_023146355.1 Bacteriovoracaceae bacterium
ATTTCATCACCTCTTTTACGATTAAGTGTGAGATAACCCCAGATGTTTATAAAATCAAGTATTTGCTAGAAATGCGGTTATTCTGCTGTGGAATAATCTAGATGCTTAGGCTATTCTGTGGTAGAATAGCTTGTGAGGAGCAAAAAATGGAAATAGGGCAAGTTTTAAAGAAAATAAGGGAAGAAAAAGGTCTAACAGGAGCCGAGCTTGCTACTGAGCTTGGCAAGAGTGGAAATTCCTACATTTCTAAAATAGAGACAGGTCAAAAGAAGGATATTAGTCTTCAAGAGTTAAAAGATATTTGTAATGTCTTAAAAGTCTCTCCTCAGATATTTTTTCAAAAGGATGATAAGCCAAAACGAAAGTTCTTTTTTGATAATGCTCTGTTTCGAGATGAAGATGTTATTTCAGAAGATGCACAAAACAAGATTAAAGAGTTGCTTCCTAAAATTGCTAAGTCATATAGGGTGAAAAAATCACTTGGTGATAATCCCATAACAATTGATTCAATTTCAATGGGGTTTACTGTTAATAGTGTAAAAGATGCTAAAAAACTGGCGGGACTTATTAGGGAAAAATTTGAATTGGGCAGTTATGCAATTGATATTTTTAATCTAGTTCGCAGCGGTTTCAATATCTATGTTATCGGAGAGGATCTTGGAGATAGAATCTCTGGAATTTATTCACATGATGCTAAAGGTAATCCTGTTATAGTCTATAATAGTGCTTCTCAGTATCAGCATCGGAATGTTTTTACGTTGGCACATGAGCTAGGACATCATCTTATAGAAGAGGGAAAAGTTGTTGTTGATGAACTAGAACATCAAGATAATCAGTCTGAACATTTTGCTGATGCTTTCGCCGCTGAATTACTTACACCTGAAAATTCATTTATCCAGAAATTTAAAAAAGTTTTTCCAACCAATGAAACAAGGATCGGGGCCAATCATGTTATTGAGCTTTCTACCGTCTACAAAGTTAGTTATCGAGCAATTATAAAAAGGTTGTTCGACCTAAAATTAATCTCTTATAAAACAGCAACCAAATTAAGAGAAGCAAAAGTTATGTGGAGATCAGATTACAGGCCAGATAGCTACTATACTCCCCTAACTATTGAAGAGCAGATCAAGATTGATCTACTTGGAGCTATTCAGAAAGGTAAGATAGGGACTGTTAAGGCAGAGTCTATTTTGGGGGATGAGATAAATGCCGAGTAGTGGAAAGGAGTTAATTATTTCAGATGCTCAGGTTTTTGTCTTTCTAATTTTATCTGAAACTTTTGAGAAAGTTTTTAGTCAAGATAGAATTACCGTTTATGTCCCAACAGGAGTTGTTGAAGAGATTAAGACGGGACTAATTTCAAGAAAATATCCAGATGTTAAAAAACAGTTTTGCGATACTCTATATAATAAAAGTAATGGATTAATTGATTTACAAGAATTAACGATAGATTCTGTTGTTGATGATAATGTTATGAAATATTACTTTGAACTGGAAAAGGCCTGTTTCCTAGATGATGGAGAACGTGAGGGAGTTGTTTTGGCCTTACAGCATAAGATTCCCTTCCTATCTGATGATGATGAGGCCATTGAAGAGTGTGTAGAGCAAGATATACTTAATACTTATTTTATAGATTATATTGAGCTGCTTAAGAACGAAAGCATTGTAACCCAAGATGAATACAATAAAATTATTGAAGAGATGCAGAAGTAGTAAATGAAAGTATCTAAGAGAAGGGATGATTGCGATGAGCAATTTTTTCAAAAATATCGAGTATTGCAGAAAACATTGAGGACTCTTGGGAATTCATGAAGCGGGTTTAGAGAATTTTCAAAGTGATAATTTTTCCTAGCTATGTCTAATAAGAATAAGAGAGTTTCTATGCCCAGTGAAAAAATAAAACGTCTAAAAGTTCGCTCTAGGCCACATTGTTGTTATGACGATATGAAAAGTCAGATTAAGAGTTTTCAGCGCAAACAAATTGAAAATTTACTTTTAGGCTTTTCATCTTATAGTACTCCACTTCGTAAAACCGTAATAGTAATGACGGCAATTAGTCGTTATGTGAAAGATGGCGATTTGCCAACACTGGGGAAAGCATTATCTTTTGCAATTGAGCTTGAGGATCATGTCACCTATGATCGAGCTGGAGAATATTGTTTTGTCGTTTACCCTATTGCTGATTTCTTTAAAGAGAACTCATCTTCAAAAGATTTAATGGCACTATTGGCAGAACTATTACCTGTTTTAGAGAATTCTGCCATGTTACTTCAAGATGAAAATAGCTGGTATGATGCTTTTGAAGAGTTGAGTCGACTCTGCTTTGCTGAATAATTATCTGTTGTGCTACTAGTTTGAATTGGTGGATTTACTTTATTGTTAAAGTATAAAAAGGAGATTTTCCTGCTACTTTCCACTCTGTTTTGTCATATGCCTTATCTCGGTATTCAACAATTTCGTCATTGTGATGTTATAGGTGGCGACGATAGTGATG
>JAGLCH010000115.1 GCA_023146355.1 Bacteriovoracaceae bacterium
GTGGCAAAGGGAAGCACTGGGGATTATATTAAAATGAAGAATAAGGTTGAACTCTTAAGAGAGTATAGAGGGCTTAAGAAAGTTAAAATAGATGGTGTATTTGAACCTAAAATAAGCAGTCTAAATAAAGTGTTGAAGTGGAGGCTGAGTTCTTCTGACCAGGTTGCAAATATGCCGATCGAAAAGGCACTTGTTGAGGTTGAGAATCTATGCAGATAGCTTTCATTATTCTTTCGATATTCATCTCTTTTTCGCTTCATGCATCTATATTATTTGATCAGGGTCTGATCCATATCAAAGGGGGCGAGTTTCAGGAAGGGCTTAGAATGCTGGAGCGCGCTTTTGAGACTGATGACTCTTCTGCTTCCGATAGAGTGAAAATCGCAAAAATTTTAGCTTTTGCTGATAACAAGGAGACTAATAATAACCCTGCCTATTATGCCAAGTATGCTTTAAAGTTTGGAAACAATAATGCCAAAGATCTCAGCCGCCTTGAGAGGATTTTGGGTGACTACTATTTTATTATCGCTGACTTAGAGGGTGCCGAAAAGTCATACCTACGTATTCGAAGTAGTGTTGATGTGAAGAACCCCTTGTATGAGTACGCTACCTATAAATTAGGCTGGGTGCTAATCAACAAAGGGAGTGTAGCTGATGTTCTATCACTTTGGGAGCAGTACCTCCGCTCTAGTACCCATAAGATTCTTTTACCAAATATTTTAAACGACTATGGTAAATTTTGGATGGAGGAAAGTTGTAAAACCGGACGATGGGTTCGGTCTGGCTTGGATGAAAAATTCCTTAGCGAGAAACTTTTCGCAGGAATCAAGTCGGGTTACTTACGCGCATGTAGCAGAATCCCTGAAATTCCATTTCTCGCGAAGGGTGCTATTAGCAAGCTGCTAAAAAAGAATACTATTCGCTTGGCGCTGAATACAGGACTACCATATCGCAATAAGCCGTGCCTTTTTGTTAAAATGGCCAGCTCTAGCAGTGATTTTACACAAGATAGTATTAAAGAGTTTTCTCAATCATATATTATTGGGCAAATTTCCCAATGTCAGTATAGTGATGATGGAATGGCGAATATTGATGCCATTGTTCGTTTGACTGAAAAGTCTTCTTTAAAGGGAGTTGATCGTCTAATGCTGGGGCACCAGTACTCACAAGTTGGAAAAATAAATCTAGCATGTAGCGAGTATGTGAAAGGCATAATCGAGACCACCAGCAAGTACAAGGAGTTTATTCAGCTGATTGAGAGTGGATGTGATCAGCTGTCTCTGGCCGATACTGTAAGTATCTTTGGGAAATTGCTCCCTTTGAATAGCAACGATCTTCAGCTTGATCGTTTATTAAAATTTCCTACAGTAGTCAACTACACTGTAAATAATATCGAAAAAATTCAAAGTACAGTTTCATTTACTGATGGATTTCAATCCGCACTTATCTCAGCCTTAAACAAACTTGAAGACATAATTGCAATTTATCCAAGTATTAAGTTGAAAAATAGGGATCGCTACCTCGTAACCCATATCTACACGATTGAAGGGCGTCAGGAGTTATCTTCTGCGGCGGCACAACTAGTCACCTTGCACAACAATCATCCGATTGGAGATAAGGCACTTACGTCGCTCGTTGTGTTCTTTCATTTAAGCAATGTTCCGTTGACTCCGATGTTCCAAGAGTTTCGAGCTTCGAGACTATCAAAAGGTTTTTTCTGGCCTGATAGGAGTAATGCTGGTGATATTGAGCTAATGCTTTCCTATTATATTAAGGAAAAGCGCTTTGATCTTTTGATTTCTCAGTATGATCATTACGCGCATGTGTTGTTTCAAAGCAAAAGTGCCTTACAAGCACTTTTGCGGGGAACGATGGCAACTGCATTTGATATGAAAGTTGGTCCAGCGAATAGAGAGTTTTCTCGCTTTCTGGTTGACCTTAATCGTATGGTTTTTGATAAGGGGAGTGTCCATTTCCCCATTCCGCGACAGGCTAGAATAAGCAAGAGTCTTTATCGAGAGCTAACCATTATTAGGCAAGTTGTAAGTGCTAAAAGCCGTGTTGCCAAAGTGCGGACAAGTTCAATCCCAAGACAATACTCCCAAATTCGGAGTGTTAGGAATAGAGTTGCAAAAACTCGATGGGAGAATAAAGAATTGTACGGAATTGCTGTTGAAAGGTTGAATCGACTGATAGATGAATTTGTAAAAGTAGTTAAGACAAAGAAGCTAACAGTTGATCAGTTGAAGTTGATAACAACCGGTGCACTGGAACTGAGGTTAAAAGTATGAAATGGCCTTTACTAATTTTTATATTTGTCTCGGTCCAGGCGCATTCAAATGATGTTATTGATCTTGGCTCTCTGGAGGTTGAAGGGGAGATTAGGCGACCGATCATTCCATATACAAACTCCAAAACTGTTGTTTTAGAAATGACTGATATGGCAATTATCTCAGATGTTGAAGGTTTTATGAGAGATCAAAAATCACACTCTAGACAAGACTATTTCTTAAGCTTGAGTGAAAAGGTTGAGGAACTTAATGTGAGTCTTTCTGTGAGTCATGCCTCAAGTCGTAGTACTAAGTCGACATTGTCATTAAGAGTAGAAGATGTTGAAAAAGAGCTTGCCAATGGTTGGGATTAAAGTGGTGCCCTATGTTTAATTATGAGTTCAAAATTTTCATTAAGCAAATTCATATTGTCACCGTGGCAGTGCTGTTGGTCTATGAGTC
>JAGLCH010000116.1 GCA_023146355.1 Bacteriovoracaceae bacterium
TTCGATTTATGAACCGGGTTACAGAGCTGAATAGTCAAAAAGCAAATTCTAAATACTAGCAGGCTTGCAGTAATTTCCGGCGTATGCTGAATTGTCCTATTCAAGGGTGTTAACATAGCTACTTTGAAATGTTTTGCGTAATAACTCGTCTTGTTAGGCCTTCTGAATCTCATCTTAACCATCTATAACCCTCATGGATCTTGGAGGTTCTATGAGAAGAAAAAATCTTTGTGCTGATGCTCTTTATAGTAGGGTCAAATCAATGATCACCATAAACTTATGAATGAATACGAGTTCAGCACAATAGTCGGTGATAAAATTAAAAAGAGAGTCAGCCACAAATTTAAATATCTCAAAGATCTCTCGCTCAATAATAGCAATCCAAACTCAAAAGTTAATTTTATGGAATATTGGGAAACCACCGAGTACATGGATCCCGCACAAGACAAGAAACAAGTTGGAACAAAAACAGTTCATTTATCGTGGGTAACTGATCTTAAGATCACTCGAAAGAATGTTTTTTCAGAAGGGTAGTACTCAAAAATTGGGGACAGTTTTTTGATATGCTTTCTGGCAACTCCCACCTGTCACTTAACTCTTCCTGACCTATAGCTTCTTAAATAAAAAATATTAATAAACTCCCTCTCTTTGATCAAAAATTTATTACGACAAAAGGTATTAGTGATATCAAGTGCCATCTATAATCTGCTTCTAGAGCTTTTGTTACTCTTCAGTAGGCGGGGAACTGTCAGGCTCGTAAGAAAGCTCAATTACAGCATTATTACCATACGTTGCACTTCCATTTAATTTTAGGAAGTGTCCCGTTTTGTTCTCGGGAGTATGGCCATATGATGATCCTGGACATTGCATTTTAATGTCTTGTTTCGGTAGGTAGCCCACATCTTTCCAGCCATCAATGTTCGACTCATTGATATTAATGCCATTTATTTTTAGCGTTATACTCGAGGTATATGGTTTAGATTGAAGTTGAATGTACTGATAGCAGTCTGCAAGATTTTGAGTCTCAACAACAAGGCACGCTGGATATTCAACTTTCCCTGAGTCGGTAAGCTCAACAAAGTATCCTGTCATTGGCTCTCCTTTAGATGGAGTTTCTCTAGTCCACTGGTTACTTCTGTAGCCTACATACTTCCAGTCTCTCCCCTCTTCAAGCTCTACTATTTCTCCACCTTGACCAATTTTAGTGATTTGAACTTTACTTGGATCAAATGGAGGTGGAGTTGTTTCATTCGCTTTAATTATTGGCCAATAGCGGTAAGTATTTTTTATCAAGGTATCTTGAATCGAATCGTCAATTCCATTAAAAATACCTTCATAGCTTGAAGAACAAATATCGTAGCTATCTGGCATGCAAGGAATACTTTTGTCAGTACAAGCATATTGTAATGGTGATCCCGTTAGAGCGTGAATCTTTGCAGATGCTGCAGCATATCCATGGGCCGGTTGTTTATGACCGACACTAGAACAAACTACAGCGTTCTTTCGTGGCACCATTGTCATAAATCGAACTTGTTCAGCTTGCATTGAATTCTTAGCATAGTTATAAATTGTGGTGGCCTTCCCTTGAGCATATG
>JAGLCH010000117.1 GCA_023146355.1 Bacteriovoracaceae bacterium
AGCTCCCTTGATTCTCGCTTTTTCTGCTCATGACCTCCACCACTGGTGGATGTCATGGCCACTGGAACCTCAATAAATTGGGTTTTACCTTCACTCTCTTGTTTTAGCTCATCGAGATATGGCTTGATGTCGATTTTCCCAAATTCAAAGAATTTTTCTTTATCCTTTTTAATTTCTGCTTTGAATACCCCATGTGCAAATTTCTTCATGTCCATTGGGTTAAAGTCAGGATCATACGAATAAAGAAATTTAACTAGAGCACGATTGAACTGATCACAATCGTCATATCTCTTTTCTCGATCCTTATCTAGGGCCTTCATTACTATCTGGTCGAGCTCTTTTGGTACGTGGGGATTAATACTAGATGGAAGTGGGACTTTACATGCTTGAATTTGCTTCAATACTGCCAACTCATTCTTGGCCTTAAATAGCTTTCGGCTACACAGCATTTCCCAGAGAGTGATCCCCAATGCAAACTCATCGTAACGAGCATCAAGAGTTTTTCCATCTAGATATTCTGGAGCGAGATAAGACAACTTTCCTTTAATTGTTCCCGCTTGAGTTGCATCAGTGTTACTTTCGGCCTTTGCAATACCAAAGTCGATTACCTTAACGGCCCCATCATAGGTCAACATAATATTATGTGGGGAAATATCTCTGTGAACAATCTTTAACGGTTTACCAGTAAGCTTATTTGTTACTGTGTGGGCATAGTGAAGTCCAATAGATGCCTGAGCGATGAGATATACTGCGATTGGAACTGGAAACACATATTTTTTCTCTGCTAACTTATCAATAAACTCTTTGATGTTAGCACCATCAACAAGTTCCATAGCAGTGTAGAGCTGTCCTTTGTGTTCTCCATAATCATATGTCTGAGCAATATTTGGATGACTAAGTCCAAAAGCGACCTTGATCTCGTCCATGAACATCTGCTTAAAGGAATCATCTTTAGAAAACTGTGGCTGAACCATTTTGATCGCAACAACTTTATCCGCTTGCTCGCCTAAAAATCGTGCACGACAAATCTTGGCCATACCGCCATCTGCCAAATGATCGAGTAATAAGTATCTACCAAATCTTTCTAACTTTTTATCAGACATTTTCCTTCCAGATCAAAATCAATTATTTTATTTTAATGGTACTAAAGCCGGGGAAATCAATTTTGATCGATTTCTTATCACTTGAAGTACACAGTCCGTAAACTTTATACTGCTGGAGTGAATACGCTCCTGCTTGTGGGTGAATTTTTAGATACTTCGAAAAACGATTGATATTAATTTTTTTCATCCCCTGCTCCCTAAGCTGCTCCATCAGCATACTCGTAGAAATTTTGTCAGAGTCTTCATAGTAGGCCAGTGCAATATAACAAGGACCTAAACTTTCACGGATTTTTGATCGCTCCTCAGCTGAGAACCACGAAAAAAATGGCGATTGAATATCAATCTTAGTCCATGCTAAATCATACATAGTAGTAAACTCACGATACCAAGTGACTCGATCAAACTCTAGAGAGTCACTCCATGTCTTAGACTTATAAAGCCCACCACTAAACTCCAAAGTTCCCCTTTGGGTGAAGTGCTTAGTCAAAGTTCCACAACTAGCGATTAAAAGCAAAGCTATCGCAATTAAAAAAATTCTTTTCATAGTATCCTCAAGTTTGATCAGTTTCCGACATAATCAATAATGGAATTTCGCGCCTCTTCATTTAAATTTACAAAGCGAAGAGAAAATCCCTGATCTCCATCAAGAATTCGCACTACTTTTCCACGCGCTACAAAATTATAATCAGAATTATCAGGATGTACATTTAAAGAAATTTCTTCTCCGACTTTAACAGGGACACCTGATACCATAATCTGTACCCCACCGGTTGAGACATCACGACATACCCCCTCAAATAATTGACTATTGTCATGAAAGAACATTTTTGCAACAAAAGGCCTACGAATATTAGACCTTCTGTCATCATCTTCAATCATCGGGGGAAGCTCTGCGAAAAGAGATTCAAATATGGGAATATCAGCAAGGAATGACCAGTTAATCATCCCTTTTCCATATATATACGTTTTTCCATTTATTCTATTTTCATCAAATAATTTTTTAAGCATTGCAAGGCTAAAAGGGCCATACTCAGTCTCTTGCCCTCCTCGATCGGTACCAATACGAACCATAAAGATACGATCAGAGTTTGAAACACTTTCCCAGTCAATTTCCTCGATTTTTTCTGGGATTTCTAATTTTAAATCATCCTCTGGAACGACTTGAAACTCTTCCACTTCAGAGGCCCTCTTCCAATTATCAAAACCCTTTTTCCAAACATAACTCTTCTCAGTTAGCTTTCCGTCATTTATATATCCCATTAACTCTTCTGCAGTTATAGGTCCAACGCGGTCATTGTTTTCAACGTAATACCAAATTGCTGACATTTTCTCTCCAAGCTTGTGCGATTAAATTTTAAAATTGTCGCCAACTTCTTTATTTTACTTTGTTTTTATTGTAACTCCTCAGAATTTCAAACAAAATGGGGAAAATTGAGACCCCCCCCTAATATCTGACAGAAGTACTTTACCGTTATAAAACACTCAAGAATTAGTTATATTTTCCCGATAAGTCTTATGGTGAATTGGATATTTCCTAAGGATATCAAGATGAAAAATATTGTACTGATTACGACATTACTAATATCGGCCCTATTCTTTGGATGTGCTAAGGATGAATTTGGCGTAAATAAAATCAATCAAACCAAGTCTGCAGGTAGTATAGATTCAAATACTGCAACTCAGTGTTCGAGCTTTACTTTAATTAAACCCCATGTGGACTTTCTCTTTCTGTGGGACAACTCCTCCAGTCAATTCAATATGGGGCCTAGTCTCAAAAAAGCTCTGAATACTACTATTACTAAGGTATCAGAGCGCTTTGACTACCGTATTGTTGTGGCCCCCATTAAAACAAACCTCAATACCTATCAAGGATACGATGATATTTCCCTTGTGGCGGAAAACCCTAAGGGTCTCACCCCAACAGCGCAGGCACGACTTCGAGACAAGGGATCAGCGATCAATCTTATAGATACAATGGTAACGATACCGGGAAGTGACGAAAGAACATATGAGCGTACCAAGTACCTTCTCAAGTGGGCTAAAGATCAAAATATTTTTAGACAAGACTCCTATTTAATTGTTGTTGTGATGTCTAATGGTGATGACAAAAAAAATGGTGCCTATGACTTAGATGTTACAGGTCTTAAAAGTTATGCACGCATTGAAGCTGAAAATATGTACAATTATGCAATCAGCACAATTGGGGCCAATCAATTTCGATTTATGACAATGGTACCTCACAAGAACAGAACCGCATGCTCAATTGCAGGGCAGGATCAACCAAGCTACGGCTACCAAACAGCATCGAATGAAGTAAATAAGCTTGCAGGCCATCCATCTAGCGATGCGAGTCCCTATGCTGATAGTTATGATATCTGTGGTGGCGACTATACCTATATTTTTAATGGAGTAAACAACTCTATTGAAGACACTCTAATTAAGCATGTTTATACAAGATGGCCTGTAATTGAGAGATCGTATATCACAACACCTCCACCATTTGATCCAGATAAGATCCGCGTCACTAAGCTGATTAACGGAATTCCAACAGAACTAGAAGAAGGAGTGGACTGGGAGTATGCTGGATTTAAGCAAAACTACTGGACTCGTAAAAGGCCAACAATTGGTGAAGCAACGACAGGTTACTTCATCAACCTTCTAACTAACAAAGGTAAGGTTACCTATCCCGAATGCCTTGTTGTTGATACTCAAGATCTTGCAGACTGCTATCAGTACCTTCAACTTCAATCTAAACCAAATACCTCGAGCATGGCGCTAAAAATAAATGGCATTAATATCAATGAGTCGACTAGTAATGG
>JAGLCH010000118.1 GCA_023146355.1 Bacteriovoracaceae bacterium
AAGGAAGCTTCGATAAAAGAAATTGATAAAATTCGCTATGCCGAAGGAAAAGGATATTTCTGGATTACAGATTATAATAACATTATGGTGCTGCATCCATTCAATAAAAAACTTAACGGCAAGGATCTTTCTTCCGTAAAGGATGCAAAAGGGAACTATCCATTTCCCCAAATGACAAATGTCGTAAGAGCAAAAGAAGCAGGTTTCGTATCCTATTGGTGGAACCTTCCCGGTACAAAAACGCCTGCTCCAAAACTTTCGTATGTAAAAGGATTTAGGGAATGGAAGTGGATTGTAGGGACAGGTGTATATGTCAATGATGTTAAGGATCAAGCTATTGGGGTTCTCCTAACTATTATCAGTGTTACTATTATCGCATTTATAGTTATTGCGACTGCCATTGTGCTCTCACTAAAAAAGATTGTCGAAAGACCGGTTCTTAGATTATCAGAGATGCTCAGTCATTCGGCTGAAGACGTAACAACAGCGGCAACAGAAATTTCGGGAGCCAGTAGCCAACTGGCAAGTTCCTCAAATGAACAAGCGTCATCGATTGAACAAACATCGGCATCAATCGAGGAACTCACAAATATCATTCAAGGGAATGTTCAAAATGCAGAAAACTCTCGTGACTTATCTGTAACTGTAAGTGATGAATCGGCAAGAGGCAATGAAGCAATGGATAATATCGTGACTTCAATTAATAGAATAAAAGAGTCAACAAGTAAGATTAGTGACCTTGTATCTATTATAAATGATATTGGCAGTAAGACAGATGTCATCAATGAGATCGCCTTTCAAACAAAGCTGCTATCCTTCAACGCATCGGTTGAAGCAGAGCGCGCAGGAGAGCATGGAAGAGGGTTTGCAGTTGTCGCCCAGGAAGTTGCAAACCTTGCAAAACTATCGGCAAATTCAGCTTCTGAAATCTCAGAAATTGTAAAAAACAGCATCTCAGCAGCTCAAGAGATTTCCACTGAGAGTCTAAAGCAAGTATCATCAGGCCATGATCTGATACACAGTAATGCCAAGATTCTTGAAGACATTAAAAACCACTCTGATAATGTATTAAAATCTTCAAAAGAAATCCTTACTGCTTCAAAAGAACAGTCCCTGGGCATCGATCAGATAAACCAAGCAGTGGCTCAATTTGATAAAACAGTACAAAAAAATGCTTCTAGCTCCGAGGAAACCGCTTCTGCAAGTGAAGAGCTTAGCGCACAAGCAAGAAACCTGAATTCATTTGTTGTTGATCTTGTGGAGCTTGTAAAAGGGATAGAAAAGAAAAGCTAGTTCCATCACAACAGTGAACTATAACGAAATACATATTATCAAAAACATATACAAATAAAGCTGGCAAACGA
>JAGLCH010000119.1 GCA_023146355.1 Bacteriovoracaceae bacterium
CGTTGTACATTTACAATTACAAGTGGAAGCTCATAAATCATAGCAAGACCTATTGCCTCACCTTTAAGAGCAAGTCCTGGACCAGATGTTGTGGTACATGCCATTGCTCCACCAAAACCAGCTCCAATAGCAGAACAAATTCCTGCGATCTCATCTTCAGCTTGATAAGTTTTTACACCAAACTCTTTATATTTTGATAGTTCGTGAAGAATGTCAGTGGCAGGTGTAATTGGATAAGAACCAAGGAAAAGTTTTAGTCCAGCAGACTCTGCTCCTTGCATCAACCCCCAAGCAGTTCCCACATTACCGTTGATTTGACGGTAAGTTCCAGGTTCAATTTTTGCCACAGGAACCTTAAATGTAGAAACAGCGAGATGTCCCTTGTCTGCAAAGTGATAACCCCCATCAAGGGCAGCTAAGTTTGCAGCAACTACTGACGGGTTATTCTTGAACTTCGCTTTGATCCACTCTTTTGTTGGCGCTAATTCGCGATTAAAGAGAAAGTATGTAATCCCTAATGCGTAAAAGTTCTTACATCGAATCTTGGCCTTATTATCAAGCTCAAGGTCCTTTAGACTCTCAAGAACAAGTTCTTTAAGAGCTGCAGGAATAACTTGATAGCCATTAAGCTCACCAGAGGTTAGTGGGTTTTCATTGTAACCGGCCTTCTGAAGACCTCTTTCATCAAATGAAGACGAATTTACAATGATCATGCCACTTTTTTTAAGGCACGGTAAATTTGCTTTCAGTGCCGCTGGATTCATTGCGACGAGTACATCTGGATCATCTCCAGGAGTACTAATTTCTGTGGCACCAAATTGGACTTGGAAGCCTGAAACACCAGCAATGGTTCCTTGTGGTGCACGAATCTCAGATGGATAGTCAGGAAATGTTGCGAGATCATTTCCCATTTGGGCAGTAGTATCTGAAAACTGTGTTCCAGTTAGCTGCATCCCATCACCTGAGTCTCCAGAAAACCGAACTACAACGCTTTCTAGTTCTTTCATGGGGTGTTAATTCCTTGTTATGAGATAATAAAAATATTTAATTACCTAATAATTTACCCCCCCTCTTCTTCCCTGCCAACAGGGTAAAAGTATAAAACTACAGAAATTGACAAAAAAATTTTCACGGCCGGCCCAGCAAAACTAATTCTATTTAGCAAGCTAACAAAGATTGCCCTTACGGTTCGAAATATCTTGGCCATTGCCAAAATTAGGTGGCAGAATTCCGCTCCTCGCGCAATAGCTCAATTCAACCAATTATCATCAAAAATAATCATAGATTCAAAGAGATAGGTTAAGTGAAACTTGTCACTCTGATAAAAGACTACAGATTAGAGCTGAATCCACCTACTATATAAATAACTGAAAAGAGGGCTAAACTGCCCTACCAAAGTGAACGATAAGCTTATAGACCAAAATAACAATAATTCAGGAAATCGCCATGAAACCTTTAGAAAATAACAGGAAAATTTCAACACTCCTTATTATATACGGATTTGTTATGCAGATGATTCTTGCTCCACTTGCCATGGCGGAAGAATGTAACTACGAAGAAGGTTCCTCAATGGCAGCTGATCAAGACAAGTGTCTTTCTTCAGAAGGCCAGAGGTGGAGCTGCTCTGATCATAAGTGTGTCTATGACGATACGACAACGGCAATGCAAGATGCACATAACACCTGTGAAGGAATCGAAGATCCAGACGAACTAAAAAAATGTGTTGACTCTGTTGCACTAGGTGCGGGTCAAGAAGATGGCATGACCAACGTTAATTATGCAGACAAGGCCTCGATGGGTGCAGAAATGTTGGGGTGGGCCAATCTAATATTTGGTGCTTTAAATGGTGGTGCAACTTCTACATGTCTTTCTACAACCATAATGAAGTGGACTGGCTATGCCCAGACTGCAGCAGACCTCTACGCATACTTTATGCTTTCAGATAAGGTAAGAGATCTTCACGAAGAGTACAATGAATCCACAGTAGCAGACAATAATTACGATGCTCAACGAGATGCTTTTGAATTTCTGAAGAAAGAACAAGAGACAATTCAAAGTGTCGCGAAACAGAGAAAATTAATTTATATGGTCGCTACTGCAGGTTATACTGCTGCCGCTGGTGTCGCTTTATATGAAAGTTATGGAATGTTTACAGGTAAAGTTACATGTACCTGGGCATCAACTGGAGCAGCACTTGCTTGTGCTGAAGCTGCTGCGGCAGAGGGAATAACTTCTGCTAAAGGCGATGGGAAAATCGAAGGCGGATATGTAGGGGACGACGATAACACAGAAACAGATGTTGAAACTGATAAGCCAGACGTTGAAACAGATAAAATTAAATGGAAAAAAACGGAAAAAGGATGGCGTATTGATAATGGCCCTGCTGCTATTAAAAGTGACAATATTATTCCCGATTTGAGTTGGTCTAAGGCAGGCAATAATGCCCTATCAACTTTTTCAGAGATGTCATCGTGGCAAGAACTCGCAAACCAAGCACGTGAGGCGTCACGTAAGGTCAACATAGATCGGGCAAAAGAAAACTTCCATAAACTCCCGGAAAATACGCGAAAAACAACTGTCTTTAACCTCAAGGCTAAAGTGAATGAGGCAAACCAGTTTGAGGTAGCAGTCGCAAATACACAACCAAGTGATGCCAACTACAAAGACATGATTAAAGATATCATTTCAAAATGGAGACAGATTCAAATTAGGGCCGCTGAAATTGGTGACTCAGAAACTACAGATCGTGCCGCTCAAAAAGCGACCTACTGGCAAGAGAAACTAAATTCACTTACAAAAGTCGAAGTAGATTCCTTTAAAGTTTTCGCACTTTTAGAGCCTGAATTTAATACGCTAGATTCGAACTATGCCTTCAGTGCAGTTGAATCCACATCAACTGACCTCAATGCTTATATCGCATACAAAGAGTGGAATGATTTCAATAATGGTCAAGTGTCATCATTTGATCTTCGAAGCTATGATCTCGTGAAAGCAAGTTCTCCCAAAAGTGTTTCATTCGGCATGATGAGCTTTAAGGCCTCAATGCTATACATGATTAAATTCAGTATTATCCAAGAGGCCAATGCAAACTCTAAGATCGGTGGACTTGCTAAAGGGATGGCAGTTGGCGCAGCTAAATCTTTTGCCCTTAAATTTGCACTCTGTACTCTTGCTCCAACTGTTGCATATACACTATCCGGATGGCTTCAAACTCCTCCGGCAGTTGCTGTTATGGCGACCGCTTCAGCTGCTGTAAATATGGCCCTTGCAAGCGTTGCAGGAAAAGAAGAGAAGCAGGCCAAGAATAATGCGAAAATAATTGAAAAGGTCCTGGGGAAATTTGAAGCATCTCAGGCAACATTCTGCCCTAATGGGAGAGATGATCTTGAAAAACCAGAATGCTACTGCTATGAGTCCGATGGAAGGACAAGTGCACGTGGAGCCAACTCTGATATCTGCGCCGCACTATGGGATAAAAATGGAGAAAAAGACTTATTTTCGAAATCAGGTAATTACGATAGGCCCAAAGCTGGCGGCTGTTCATATATCAATGGAAATATCGATTTAGACTGTAAGTGTAAGGATTTAATTGATAGCAGTACAAGAGTAAATGCGTGTCAAAAAGTTCCCAAAACCTCTGAACGCCTCAGTGCTGCGCACTTTCCAGGTTTTGCGACTTCAGTCTCAAAAATTGGTAATTTTGTAGAGTCGATGGGAAATGGTGCAGCATCAACAGGAGAAATAAATACTCAGGAAGTTCAAAATGCAATACAGACTCAAAAGAAGATCAATGATGTACTTCTGAAAGGGCTAAACAATAAGCTAAAGAGAAACGGAAAAAGTCCACTGAAGCTGAATACTCCTGCAGCAATGAAAAGGCTCGTTAAGGGTATGGTTCCAAATAAACATCGTTCACGTTTGATGAAGGCAAAGCTTAGAGATACTGGCAAATCAAAAAGTTCCTTGGGACCAAAGGCCAGAAGTGCCCTTGCATCAGCAATTAAAAAGTCAGGGATACAATATAGCAGTGGAAAAAAACAGGCAGGAGAGAAAGACAACTTCGCCTATGACTTTAATGATGTTGCTCCTGCGGGGTCAGCTGGAAAAGTGATGACTGATGGGTCATTCATTAATAAGAAGTACAAATATAATAATGAAATTAATAAAAATAAAGGTGCTTCAATTTTTGAGATTATCTCTAGGCGCTACACAGTTTCTGGTATGAAGAGACTATTTGGAGATAAGTAAATGGACGAGTTGTTTGGAAAATCAGTTAAGCACTTGATACAAGTACCAAACTCTGAAGTCCTAGTACACCGAGAGGTATTGCCTGAGTTCCTCAATCTTGTGGAACTCGGTAAGGCACAAAATTTTGACATAAAAATTGCGAGTGGCTTCAGAGACTACAAGCGCCAACTCAATATATGGAACAACAAAGCTCGCGGCCTACGCCCCCTACTCGATGACAAGGGCAACCAGCTCAACCTAGATATACTTTCCCCTGAGGAGATTCTCTACTCAATATTAAGATGGTCAGCAATTCCCGGCTTTAGCCGTCACCACTGGGGATCAGATATAGACATCTATGATCACAGCGCCATTCCCACAAATGATTATCAAGTGCAGTTGACTCCAATTGAAGTTCAAGAAAATGGCATTTTTGCCCCACTTCACTTATGGATAGATCAACTGATTGCTCAAGAAAAAACTAAATTCTATCGACCATTTGAAAAAGACAGAGGTGGAGTTGCTCCTGAACGCTGGCACCTAAGCTACAAACCAACTTCTGATAATTTTCGTGAATTGCTGTCACTAGATGTCTTTAGAGAGCAAATCATCCACAGCGATATTTTATTAAAAGATGAAATCCTAAATAATGTTGCCGATATTTACTTTAAATACGTTGATTGCCCATAAATAGTGGCACTCTACATTCATCGAAATTGGGCCAACCCCTAAAACAAGCTTCCTCATTTCAACAGTTTACATTCGAAAAAGTGGCCAAAAACCAAAAGCGAACAAAAACACTCAAGTTTTCGCTATCCATAACCGAAATGACTATAGAATAGCAGAAGAAGCTCTATTGATAGAGAAACAAAGGCACATAATATGAAATATCTACTGAAAAGCACAATAAGTTTACTTCTGATGGCGGCCCTAATTCCGCTATCAGCGTATAGTGAAAATGATGGTG
>JAGLCH010000012.1 GCA_023146355.1 Bacteriovoracaceae bacterium
GATATCTTTTAGAGGCCTTAAGTTGTTCCCCCAGGTGCCTGTAGACCAGGGGGGATTTGGGGTCATGACACTTGGGGCACAAGTCTACTGGCACCTAAGGAGACTAATTCCACTTCTTATCGAGAAATTGAAATCGGTGCTCAACTTAGAAAAAACTTTCTCTTCTATATAATTACTTTTTCTACACTTCTTAGAATCCTATTTATTTTCAGCTAGTTAGAGGCCACTCTTCTCATATTCTTTTTGCATTAAAGCATGTCATCTTTCCATCTTGAAGTCGCAATTCATGACATCAAGTTTACAAAGATACCTTATTATGGTATACCATAATAAGGTATCGCAATTGGAGACCTATTGGAAATTATAAGCTACGGTTGCAAAGAAACAAAAGATTTTGACCTTTGTGGATGCCTCTCAAAAACATGTAAGTGGAAGCTGATCGCTAATATTGCAAAAAGAAAACTAGATATTCTACTCAGTGGTGAAAGTGTGAATGATTTTAGAGTGCCACCTGGAAATAAGTTTGAGTGGCTCAAAGGAAATTTGAAGGGATACGCCTCAATTAGAATTAATAATCAATGGCGAATCATTTTTAAGATCAATATTAAAAATCAATTGGAACAAGTTGAAATAGTAGATTATCACAGGGGATAAATATGGCCAGAACACGCAAACCCACCACAATTGGAGAGATGCTCAAGGAAGAATTTTTGTCCCCCCTTAAACTTACTCAAAGACGGCTTGCAGAGCACTTGGGCATGGAGGTTAAAGCAATCAATAGACTGGTTAATAGTAAAACTTCAATTACGACAGTTATGGCAATAAAACTTAGCTCTGCTTTGGGGACAACACCAGAATTTTGGATTAACCTTCAAGTGGCAAATGACCTCTGGGAGCTCAAAAAATCTGGAGTTGATTTACCACATAAAATTTCAGCATAGCCTCGTATTAATTACTGGTGGGGAGACTAAAGCTTAAAATTCCACTTATGATCGAGAAACTTAAAGCGGCGCTCAAGCCAAGTGGCGATATACTTGAAGTTACCGTGATCGGCTGGGTCTTCTCGGGGGTACCAAAGCTTATAATTGCGCTCTAATGCTCCTGCCTTATTTAATTCAATTCTATATTTATCAAATGATTTAAATACTGCCTTTGGACTGA
>JAGLCH010000120.1 GCA_023146355.1 Bacteriovoracaceae bacterium
TTGCCAAAAGCGAAGATTTTTTTTGCTCAAGGTGATCCATTGTTTCTTGACCTATCTGAAGAGCGGCCCCTACTTCATTTTCTCCTGGGGTGAAATCAGTAATCTTTTCAACAGTGCTTCCAATACGATACCCTAAAACAAGGGCCTCAGAAAAAGATGCAGTTGAATGAATAATATAGGCAGGCCTTTTATTGTAAACTAGACACATTAGGATGTAATAAAGCTCTCTACCATCATCAAGTTCTTCACGATAAATAAATGAGTAAATTGTTTCACCAAGGTCGTTTGTTAAGCTCCAGATCTCTTGTGGACTCTGAAGGGCCTTCTCCATTAAACGCGGAACGCCAACATAATCGAGAGAATCCTCATTTTTCAGACCAAGGTCAGAACGCAAAGATGAATCCATAGAAACATAGTGGACACCTAAAAACTCATAGTAACTCTCTATACATTTTTCAGAGCAAAAACCTTTTGTGCTGTTGTCTTCGACAAATAAAAGTTCATCACTAGACTCAAGGAGTTTTTTACATTCACTGCAATAGTAGATTGGTTTGATTGCCAAAAGTACCTCTTAGATAAGATTCGTCTTCAAATATTAACTGCTAAATAGAAATAATCAAATTAGCAAATAAAGAGTCTCCGTAGAGGCCTTTATATCCCCACAACTTATAATTGCCTCGATCCTCCATCCCTTCGGCACTCTTCCCAGAAAAGACTGCCCCAAGGTCAATACCAACGCTAGGAGCGAGAGAAAGATTCAACTTAGGAGAAAAATAGGAAAATGAAGGCCCTGACTCGAGTGAATTGTCGTGATCCCCTGAATTTTGGGTCATGGAATAGTATCCGGCCTCGAAAGCAAATACAATATCATAAGTTGCCTGCCAGCCGATCTCACCATAAACATAGTGAACATTTCCAATATCCAGTTCTGTTTTATCAGATGGTGTGCCAGTCATATGGTACTGGTAGCCTAAACCTAAGGCAAAGGCCATAAAGCGCTTTTTAGTCTCAAGACCTACAAAGTAGTCCGTGGAAGTTGTAGCAAAATGAGAGTCTCCCGCCGCAAGTACAGTTCCAACGAAAAGATCTACAGCTGATGCATTTTGAGGCCCACCAAATTGAAGCCAGTTAACCCCAAGCTTAAACTCCGGATTCCCCGCCTCTTCAGCGCTAGTATCAGAAAGCTCAGGAGAGTCAGTGGCACCGTAGAAATAGCTCCCATCAAAATAAATATTATAAGGAGTCTGAATATGCATTGATCCGCGATAAAGAGATACGCTAGGTTCACCAGGTACGATATTAGCAGTTACTGCTTCATACCCCAACTTCACCTCAAGAGCGTAACCTGAAGGACCACTCTTTTTACTCGAGCTTTTAGTCTTGCGAACAGTTTTACTTTTTGCTCTTGATGGTGCCTTTTTAGATGACGGCCGAGATGACCTAGATAGAGGCTCAGAATAGTCAACTAATGCAAAACTAGAGAGAGAAAGACAAAGCGCAGTTAAAGTGAAAACTAATTTTGAAATCATATATCATCCTTGATTTGATACCCGTCCATTTAGGACAACTATATTGTACACAAATTCAATTGCTATAATCAATGGAAAACTACCACATAACTTGGGCATTACTTTTACTTATATTTTGATAAATCACTGAAATTACGCGTAAGGCAAAAGCTACCGACTCCGCCGCCCCCCCAACATAGTTTAGAATTATAAAGGAACTAACGCTTAAAGGAGCTTGGCTTGGTTACAGAACTTTCAAAAAATGAACCCAGTATGTTGTCTCTTATCAATCTTGGAGTCAAGGGACTGTATCCACTATTTCATAAAGAATGGATTGAGGATGCCGGAGAGAATAGGCGAGCACTAATCACAGGACAAGATCGGATCAATAACAGAGCAATTGCTAAGTCACTTTCTAAGCATCAAACACTAGATAGAAAGAGGACAGTATTAATGGCGCTTTCAGATGAAGAACGTCAAACATTTATTGTCGCATTTATACAAAAAGTTGAAATGAAAATCTTAGAAAGCAGGCCTGAGATGCAGTAACAGGAATAATCAAATGAACAAGAAGCTAGGAACATTCATTCTTTTCTTACTACTAAGCAGTACAGCTGTTGCCGAGTACAGGGTATACCAATACTATGTACGCGCAAAAGATCCAATGCCACAGGATAAAGATGCATATTTAGTTACATCATCCCTCAACCCTACTAGTTATATTCGCTATCATGGGGGAGATCAATCAATTGAGATAGAACTCCTTAGATCATGGATGTGCAAAGGACATACAGGGGAATTTAAAAAGTACTGTAGTGCACCTTATGACTCAATCTCGGCGCCCAATATCGCAAATTAAACAAAGGTAATTATTTTGAAAGTTAAAGATCAAAATTATCAAAATGAAATAAAGCGTCTAGACTCTTCCCGCGAGCGAATATTAAAAACAAAAGAAAACGAAATACAAAACCTTCAAAAAGTTTATGAAGCGAAGACTAATCAGACACGCTTAACAGGCGAAGAGCGCGTTATTGAAGTAAAACATCAAGGTGAACGCAAAGCTCTCCAAGCATTAAAAAGTAATGAGGAAAAGCTTACAGAATATAAAAACGGCCTAAGTAAAACAATTGGCCAACTTGAAAGAGAAAAGCAGGAATTAACTTTTAACTATATCAATCAAATGGATTCAATGAGAGGTTCCCACTCAGAAAACATCAAGGATAAGTTTAATACCCTGGAGGAGGAAACTAAAAACATCAATCTAAAAACTAATGACAGAGTTAAGAAGATTGTTGGAGACTCCAATATGGCCATTGAAAATGCAGGGTATGACAATCGTGTTCGTCTAGACCATGAACTTAGAGAGGGTGAAAGTAAAATTCGAATTGAAAAGAAAAATCAAGCAGCAAGTCTAAAAGCAGAAGAACTCAATCACTTTCAAGATACCTCAAATATGAAGCTAACCCATGACAGAGAACTAAGTCGTCAAATGCTTGAGAACACATCAGAACTAAGCAGCAAGGGCATTGCACACAGAAAAGAGATGGAAGTGAAGGATGCGAACTACTCTCGAAGTATTAAAAACAAGCATGAGTCATTCAAGAAAAAGTATAGCGCCCTATCCCAGGATCATCAAAAAGTTCTTACTAAAATTCAAAGTCAGTTTTCAAATGAGATAGAGTCAATGGTTGAGACCCATGCACAAAAGAAAAGACATATCGCATCTAAGCAGGATGACTCATTTTACAAGGTAAAAACGATTGAGCCCAAAATTCAGACCACCGAAAAAGAATACTTGGTATCTCTCGCTATTCCAGAACATGAAAAAGATGGAGTCCGCCTGTCTGCAAATGATAGAACTTTACGCTTGCACATGACTAGAAACTTTAGTGATAAATTTGAAGCATCAGATGGTACGCTCAACAAATCAAAAAGATCAGAGATCTTCACAAAAGAATTTAATGTTGATGAAATTGTAGATTCAAAAAACATCTCTCAAACCTACAAGGATGGAACGATGTATATTAGAGTTCCAAAAAAATAAAATCTTAAAACTTCAAGAAATAACTAAGAGCAGCAGCAATGCTTTTCATTTTAATTTTGGATCCGTCCACTGTCCCTTGAGTATTTTCAAAAGAGAGTAAAGCTCCAGGCCCCTGTCTTTTTAAAAGATATCTCCATCCCAAGTTTATCTGAAAACTGATCACAGAGAGAGCTCCGACTTCACCAGATAAATAAATTTCACTTTTAGAGAGAGGGTAAATCATACTAAGAGAACCAACGGGCAAAAAAAACACTTTAGAACCATCGAGCTCGGGCAAACTACCAAAGGCCCGAGGAGTGTTGTAATAAGGGATAGAAGTTGCCCTCAGTCCCAAATACCAGTCCACCGTTGCCATATCTGTCTTAAAAAGTGTGCGCCCCCCCTTTAACGAAATACCAAACGTAGTAAACTCCTGCTCATATATACTGCCACGTAGTAGAGAAAAGCCTGATATAAATTTCCCCCATATTAAATTCCGTTCACCCACAAGAGATAGAGAAGAAAGAGGGCCTTCTGCGCTATAGGTATTTGTGTTGCGCTCTAACTTGTACTCAGTAAGCGCCATTCCTAGTTGCACCGCTACTCTATTGCTCAAAGAGGATAAAGTGCTGCTTTTCAAAATGACCTTTTTGGGTGCCGGAGGAAGCGCGATAGATCTTCTTTTGCTCAAAGAAATATTTTTGAAGGTATCAGCACTAACTACCCTCCAGTAAAGCGGAAAGCTATTTTTAAACTCAAAAAGCTTCAATTCGATCTTTGCCCTAGAAGTTTTCTTACTCGTTACAATTGTTTTAAAACTTAAATCTTTTGAAAATTCGATAGTATAGTTCTTCGCCCTTGGCACAGATCTCCATACAAATGTTTGCTTATTCGAAATTGTCTGACGATGGCCTGGTATAAGTAATTGTGCTGGCGGCATCGGAGTTAACCGCTCGGACAGTTTAAGCTTCATTTGAGCGAAATTACTAAAAGGCCCTTTGCGTCCCCAGTGGTCAACAATGGCAATTCGCCAGTAATAATCACCGGCCTCTGGATTAACAAAGCTAAAAGAGTTGGTATCAACAATCCTTTTTAGCACTACCTTTTTTCCATTTGGGTCCCGGTAAATTTCAAGGATATATTGTTTGGCATTACTATAGTGTCTCCAACTTATATTGGCCTCAGTTTCATCACTTGCAAAAACGGGAGGAAAAACGAAATCAATAAATCGCTTAAGGAAACTTGATGGAGATCCCCTTTGGAGATCAATTTCAAAATACCGGATTGGATCTAGAACAGGAGCAATAGGCGGTGGTGTTGGAGAAACAATTACTTTTACTGGTCTGGAAAAAGATAGGCCTCCTTTTTCATCAATAACCTTTGTCCTCCAAAAGAAAACCCCTACAGTAGGAAAATTCACATTAATCTTTTTCCCCCTGACTTTTTTAGTATAGATAATTTCATCGAAGTTTTCAGTTTTTGAAAGTTCGTAGAGATATACCTTTGCACTTTTTGCTCCTCCCCACTCGAAGCGAACGGTCTGCTTGGGCCTAGAAAGCTGAAACTTTGAGCCTGCCTCGGGGTACTTAGCATTGATCTCTGCATACTTTATAGTAAAGGAATTATTGGGAGAAAATGAAGAATGGAGTGGGCCTGATTCAGAGCGAACTCTCCAAGAGAACTTTCCGAAGCGATTGATTTTTATGAATGTAGATGAACCCCTTACCCGCTTTGAAGAGACTAAAGAACCCTTTAAATCAAGAACCTCGATAATACTCTCAACATTCTGGCGAGGTGTATGCCAAGTGAAATGCACCCCAACGCCTTGCTTATCAAAAACAGAAAAAGATGCTTTATCCCGTGGAAAAATAAGAGTTGGAACTGTGGGCCGTGACTTCTCTACAATTGTGAAATGGGAAAAGGCTCCAGAAACAGAGCGATTGGCAAAAAGTGCCGTTACTCTAACTTTATACTGACCAAGATTAAATAGATCTACAGGTTGTGTATTACTCTCGGAAATATACTCTTGAGACTGACCAGTTGGTGAAGTAATCTCCACTTTATATCTTAACGCTTTCGAATCTCTCCACTTCAATGTGACAAATGAACTCTCGGCCTGATCAAAAGGGTCAAGCTCAAGTGCAACAGCTCCCGAAGCGGGAGAAATTAGCTGCGGCGGAATATCTTTAACAAGTTTAAAATCAAATGGAGAGCTCCAGCGAGTACCATTTTTAGTACGCAGGCCAACCTTCCAATAAAAGTGCCCCTCTTCCTTTAGAGATATTGCTTTTTTAACAGTGGTGGATTTTAAAAAATTAGGAGTACGAGAAATAAGGATAACCTTCTTACCCTTGCTGCTGCCCTCTAGGTGCCAATCAAATGAGACTCGTACCATTTTATGAAAGTAAATAGTCTGTGATGAGGTGGGAGACAACGGTGTAACATTGAGATTATCAGATACTACTATCCGATCTTGTTTGTCGAGAATCAGCTCCTGCCCCCTCTGAATAGCTAAAGAGTGATCTCCCTCTTTAATTAAGAGCTTCCCTTTAACTAGAGAAAGTCTTTTTTTCCCAGCGTCATTGTAGATCAATACCTCAGAGTCTGAACTTGTTATCACTGACCGAGTTTTACTCAATCTAAGACGTGTTCCTTTATATAAGAAGGCCTTTATTGCACCTTTTTTCAAGTCTAAGAGTGCGTTTCCCTCGTTACCCTTAATTAGCCGAAACAGAGTGTTTTCGTGGAGAGAAATTGTCCCTCCATGACTTAACCTGATATTGGCACTGGAATTATTATGAGTATAGACTAAATCTCGGTCACCAAGCTGCTCACTACTCTTAGCATCTTTCCAAAATGGAGCACCACCTGGACGAACCTTAATAACATTAGTTCCTTGCTCTAATATGGCCAAAATATCTTTGGGAATGATTGCGCGGTCGACTGAAGAGGAAAAAAACATATGCCCACTGAAGAAGGCAATAAATGCCATCAACACTAGAACCACTAAATCAAGTCGTTTTGCATTCATAAAGGTCAGTTAACAGTTTGAAAAAACTTCAGTTATCTGGGATAATTCCCTAAGTTAATATTTTATGAGGTGAACTGATGATACGCAAGGTTAGATTTCCCCTAAAGATTAAATTAATCGCAATGATTTCGATACTGCTACTGGCATCAATGGCATTTTACGTATACTTTGCGGTTGACCTCTTTTCAAAAGACAAATCAGCATATATTTACGAGGACTCACTCAAATCAAATGAATCTCTCGCAACGATCATCTCAACCAAAATTGAAAGTGCCCAACGAACTCTCCTTATGGTTCGGGCCGCCACAAACAAGAGCGCTGTTTTTAACACCGTCCCTTCATTTTTAAGTTATAAAGAATACAAAATTGAAAAAAAATCCATCATTCCAATAGCGGAGTTATTTAATTCAGAAACACCACAAAGCTACGGATTTCTAACAGGCCATATTGAAGAGGTTGAAAAAAGATTTCCACCTCCTCTTCAAAAAATAGTACTAGAAAACATCACAGCAATTCCCATTATTTCTTCTGAGGTGATTCCACACTTTCTTATCTCAAGAGTTTCACCTAATAAAAAAGAACTGATTACGGCAAGGGTACTTGCAAATGATTTAATCGATGCCCTCCGAAAGAATACAAACTACTATAGTTACGTTATTACAACTGACGGCGCGCCTTTCCTTAATATTACCGCCAATACAATAACCCCAAGACTCCCACACCTAAAGAAAATAATTGGATCAGGCCGAAGTGGCGTCATCGACTCCACTGGAAAAAAAATGGGAACGTCCCTCATATCTTACTCTCCTTTAAATGGTATGGGACTTGTTGTTGTATCTGAAATCTTAAAAGCAAGGGCATTTAAGGCAACAGAATACCTTGTAACTAAATCACAATTTTTTGGAGTTTTCCTAATTAGTATTGCTGTTATTATCGGAATCCTTTTTGCGAGAGGTGTAACAACAGATATCGATAAACTTGTGCTAGCAACAGACCAAGTACGTAAGAAGAATTTCACAACATCAGTTGCTATTAAATCTAGGGATGAAATTGGTGCCCTTTCTGACTCTTTTAATATCATGTCAAAAGAAATTTTAAACTACATGAAAGAAATGAAGGAAAAGGCAAGGCTAGAAAACGAGCTTGAGGTTGCAAAACTCGTCCAGGAGTCTTTTTTCCCTGACCACCACACCAGCAACGACGAGGTTCAACTTTCAGCATTCTATGCACCGGCATCAGAATGTGGTGGAGACTGGTGGTCATATCTAGATCATAACGGAAAACTTATTCTCTTTGTGGCCGATGCTACAGGCCATGGGGTACCAGCGGCATTTCTAACAGCAACGGCAAACTGCTGCGCTACAAATATAAAATATTTGGCAAATACGAATCCCGAAATCATTAACTCACCATCAAAGATTCTAACTTTCATGAACAACGCAATATGTAGTGTTGGAGAAAGGATTCATATGACAGCTTTCGTAGGTGTTATAGATAAAGAAACAGGTGTAATGAAATACTCTAATGCCTCACACAACTCTCCATTTATGGTTCAAAACCTTGGCAAGGAAGCGATGAATAAATCAGACCTGATTCCGATCTTGGGAAATATTGGACCACGCCTAGGTCACAAAAAAGATGCTGCCTACGATGAGGGACAAGTTCAGTTAGAAGAAAAAACATCACTCATTTTATTCACAGATGGAATACTTGAAAATACAAACACTGAACTCAATGCTTATGGACAACGAAAATTTATAAACTCGATTGTAGATAGACTTTGCCCAGATGCAAAAACTTCAGTTGAAAGTATTATTAGAGATGCTAATACTTTCTGTGACGGACATGCCTACGATGATGATGTCACCCTTGTGGTTTGCAACTACAAAATGGGCCGACCAGAGATTGATATAAAGTCATACCCAGAGGATATTGCAGCTCAAATCAATAGCTCATTTAAACACAACCCTCACTCTGAAACTAAGCTGATCGATGCAATGGAATTCCTATCAACGCCAGAGAAATTTTCTCAGGATAGTGACAAGTTAATTATTATCTCAGAAAAAAGTGATGAAGAAAATGTCTTAAACATCATGGAAAAGTATCCAGTGAAGCATATCATTGGAGCAAACTCAAAGCACATCAAGGACGAAATCATTGATGCGACTTCTCCGAAAGGCAATACATCAGAGAAATCACTGATTGGTACTCTTTATTACAAAGAAGCAGCCATCACTTCTACAGAGCAAATTGACAGCGTAATTGAATGCCTTATGGATGGAATTAAGTTTGATGAAATATTCGACTCCCCCATTGAGTACCTTAAAACCATGGCCAATGAACTTCTGACCAACGCCTTTTTTAATAGCTCCACAGAACAAACTACTGATCGAACAACAGAAATATCTCTGTCAGAAAAAGAAGTGACTTGTAAAATTGGTGTCAACAAAGATCAGATCACCTTATCCGTATCAGACCAGTATGGAACATTCACGATAGACAGACTTAGAAAAAGTTTGGCCTATGGCTTTAGAAATAAGACCCCTAAGACGGGGGCCGGTGGTGCTGGAATTGGTCTCTACATGTGTTACAGTTTTTCAAATCAGTTAATTGTAAACCTGACCCCATCGAAAAAAACTGAAATCATCTGTATCATTGAAAAAAACCGACGATATAAAACTTATAAAGAAAGAATAACGTCAATGCACTTTAACGAGTTGGAGACATCATGAGCGAAAAACTTAAAATCGACACCCATATTGTAGATGATGAACTAATAATTCATTTCATAGGACAAATGGATGAAGATGCTGATTTCAAGAAGCTACTCGACATTAAAGCATCTCGATTTGTATTTGATTTCAATAAAATTGGTCTGCTAAATTCTTGTGGAATAAGAGAGTGGATCTCATTCCTAGAGGGTATTCCAGGCGATGTTCAAGTTACATATAAAAACTGTCCACAAATAATCATTGAACAGATGAATATGGTTCATGGTTTCATCAAGGAAGGGGCAAAAATTGAAACCTTCTACGCTCCTTACTATTGTGAAGATTGTGATAGCGAGACAAAGGTTTTACTCCAGACTGAAAATATAACTGAATTTCATGCGCCAAAGATAAATTGTGACAAGTGTTCCAAAGAAATGGAATTCGATGCCATTGAGGCCCAATACTTCAACTTCTTAAAGTAGGTAAAAATGTCTCCAGACAAATATGCAATCTTTGACAATATTTTTGAACCAATCGTAGTTGTAAATAAATCCCTTGAGATTGAGTATTTCAATCATAACTTTTCTATTTTCACTCAGTCTTCGCCCCGTGTAATAAAACAAAAAAAAACTGTCGACAATATTCTTTGCCCGGAAAGTTCAGATCTCACATCTTTGATCGGGGAGGCAAAAGAGAAGAAATCAACAGTTCTAGGACTCGAAGAAGGACTAAGTATCGTAGGTTCAGATGCTCGATTCATCGCTGTTTTGAAAGTAATTCCAAGTAATGAACATTTTGTTATCTGCATTAATGACTTAAGTATTGAAAACAAACTATACGACAAATACAGAACACAGCTAGATGAGCTAAAAGAAACCCACTCTCAAATTATAAATGCTGATAAGCTATCAACCCTTGGAGAGCTTACAGCAGGCATCTCTCACGAAATAAGTAATCCTCTTACCATTGCCAATGGCAGCGCTGAAATCATTGAGATGTGCCTAGAGGGAGATGAACTCAATGACGAGAGGGATCTAATCACAAGCTCATTAGAAGATATTCAAGAGGCACATGCACGTATCAACTCGATAATAATCAATATGAAAAGTTATCTTCACCAAGGTGAAGAGCAAAAGGAATACATTCATCTTCAGGATATTGTTGATGAATCAATCAAACTTGTAGCTCCATCATACAAGGACTCAAATGTTGACCTCGTTGCCTCCAGCCTTGGAAACAATATAGTTATTTTTGGCAATAAGATAAAAATAGAGCAAGTTTTAATTAATCTTCTAAAGAACTCACTCTATGCCATCAATGCAGCTGGAATAGCAGATGGAGAAGTTAAGGTTGAGGCCATAAAAACGGAACTAAATAACAATATAGAGCTCAAAGTTATCGATAACGGACCTGGTATCCCTGAGGACATTAAAGAATCAATTTTTAATACTTTCTTCACAACAAAGGATGTGGGAGAAGGCACTGGAATGGGTCTATCAATCTCCCAAAAAATAATTGAATCCCACCAGGGAACAATCGAAGTGGCCCAAAATGAAAAGCAAGGAACTGAATTTGTAGTAACACTTCCAGCACTTGAGCTATCATCTATTACTCAAGAGGAAATGCTTTGCAACAACATCGTAAGTAGCGAAAAGCGCAAGAAACGAGTTCTTGTAGTAGATAATGAAGTAAAAGTTCTCAACTTACTTCAGACATTTTTAAAAGAAAGCGAAATACAATTCTACGGCGCAGAGAATGTTGAAGGAGCCCTTAAGACTCTTCACAAAATTGAAGTTGATCTCATCATTGTAGACCTAAAGATGCCAGATGGTGATGGCGGAGAGCTACTGAGACGCGTAAGGAACCTTGGAAATAACACTCCTGCACTCTATCTAAGTTCGAAGTCAAATACCGACAGGTATAATGAAGACAAAGCTGAACTCAATATCGCAGGAATGATTATTAAGCCATTCAGTAAAGATGAAGTCATCAAAACCATAAAACTCAGCTTGGGGGAAAAATGATGTTTGGGCCTGACCAAAGCTTAAGAGTTCTCATCGTCGATGACGACCCCAAGATTTGTAAGATTCTAACTACATTTCTTGAGCGTACAAATAGATTTGAAAATATTGTAACTGCTGAAAATGTGAGCATTGCTTTACTTAAAATTAGAAATGAGGAGTTTGATCTTATTATAGTAGATTATCAGATGCCAAATAAGAAAGGGACTGATCTAATTGAGATGGTAAATAACTCACTCCTTTCAAAAAGACCTAAATTTCTCCTTATATCGGGGTTTCTGGATCAAAACGCAGTGGGTCATGCCCTTCAACTGGGTGTCAAAAATATTTTAGTAAAGCCATTCAATCGATCAAAACTATTAGATAAGATTTACGAAGTATTTAGGTAGGACTAATATTACCCTTGCCATCAGCTATCTCGTAAGGATATATAACTAGTACAAAACTGACATTTGCTTTCATCGCTTTGTTCTTGAAGAATTATGACATATAACCTTCTCAAACAAACACTAAAAGGAAAATTATGCAAAAATTTCTCTTAGGGCTTATTTTTGTTATTTCATCACTCAGCGTAAATGCCAGCAGTGAATTCTACTACAGTGAGACTAATCTCAATGATTCACCTGCGCTCAGAACAAACCTCCATAACCTTATAAAAAAACACCAGAGCAGGAGCTACAAAACAGCAAGAATGTTTCTTTTTGGAGAACTCCATCTCGAGCAAGAGAAAAATGGAGGATTTTTCGTTAAGGATGTGTACTGCGAAAAAACTTACACCAACAAAGAATTTAAATCGAAAAAAAGCATTGGCCCCAAAAGAATCCCTGACAACCGTATCCTCAACTGTGAACACACCTGGCCGAAGTCTCGATTTAGCAAAGGTAGAAGTCATAGATCCTCCGACATTTACAAGCAAAAAGTAGCAGACCTCCACCACCTTTTCCCTACACAATCAAAAATGAATGCGATTCGAGGAAATCTTGAGTTTGGTGAAGTCAAAATAGAAACAAATAACCTTCCATGTAGTAATACTAGTCAGCTTGGAACTATTGCAGAAAATAGCAAAAAAAGATTCTTTCAACCACCAAGACAGCATCGTGGAAATGTTGCAAGAGCGGTTTTCTACTTTGCTGTTCGCTATAAAATGAATATTGGGGCCACTGAAGAGTCTTTTTTAAGAAGATGGCACATAGAGGATCCTGTTGACTCCGCAGAAGAGCATAGAAATGGGAGAATCCAGGAGATCCAAGGAAACAGAAATCCATTTATTGATTACCCAGAGTTTGTCCACCTCATTGAGAATTTCTAAGTATATTATTTATACACGGAAAGAAGGCCCCAAAAGGGGCCTTTTTTTTTGAACTTTTCGAAATGAAAAAGTGCCCCTTAGGGCAACCCATTTGTCTGAATGACTATATTGTGAAAATAACAGAAATTTACTGGCGTACTGCCTTCATTTTGGCGCAGTACTCGCAAGTATATATAACCTCTGTTAATGCTTGAATCATTTTAAATGACTCATCTTCTGGACTATGGGCAGAACCAGTAGAAGAAACGGAAAGATTGGCCACAGATTTAAAAATTGCATGCTCTTTCTTTTCTGCATATTTTCTAAATTCATAAATCTTAGCTGTCATAAATATCCCTTATCCGTTTCTGATATGACCTTGTACCGGGCCAGCAAAGAGCTTTCAAGAGCTAAATAAATTTCACAGACACCTTTTCATTTTGTCCAAATCTAATTAACAGATTGAGACAAAACGTTATAGTTGTCCTCAAAACAGTGTAAATATTACAAAGCCAGCACTTTCGCGCCGCGTTATGCTAAAATATCCTTATCTACTCACTACACATACAGGAATCTGACGCAATGCAAGAGCAAATGACCAACATTAATGATTTATCGAAGAAAGAGTTAAAGCTCTTTTTGCGCGATCAAATGATCGTTGATATTGATGTTGTTCTCGCCCCATACCGCAATAAAGATATTGGGATGAGGATTCTGGCAAATAAAACTGGGATAAGTGAGAAAACCCTCAAAAGAGTAACAGATCACACCACTACACCTCACCAATCAACCATAGAACGTTTTTACCGCCACTTCTTTGAAATGATAGAAGATAATAGCTCAACTGAGGTTCACAAGCAGATTAAGCAAGAAATTCTGAGAAATTCTGCTTCTCCGGGAGCAACTTACAACCATAGCTTGGAAGAGACTCTTGAAGAAAACAAGGTATTTCGCGAGATATTCCTCTACTCGAGAACAGGTAAAATAACCAAAAGATTTGTAAAAGAAGAGTTTGGTAAGTACGGAATCGAAATAGTTACTCTTATGCTGGCAGAAAATATTCTTATTGAAGAAGATAGAGGCATCTATTCTGAAGGTGCGATGTCAGTTCCAAAAACACTTAAAGCAATTAAAACAATTGTTGAAGAACTCGTTTCAGAAAACCTTGACCCTGAAATGCTTTCTGAGGTCGGAAACAACAAGGCTTTTTACTATCTAGAAGGAGTCTCTGATGACTCAAAGCAAGACCTTCTAAAAATTGTTGACGATTATCAGGTACACATTCGCGACTATATGTTTAACAAAGCTGAGTTAGGGCCACATAGAGTATTTATTGTCGGTGCCATGGATGAACTTAAAAGAAAGGTAAACACAACACCTAAAGATATTCAAACATTACATTAGAGGGAGTTTTTTTGAAAAATTTTATAGTTGTATTTATAATTGTATTCCTCTCTGCTAATGCCATTGCAGGTGATGGTTCCGATGGTGGAGGTTCAAAGCACTCTATCTTGGAGCAATTACTTAAAGGAAAAGTAACTCAATATAATCCTATTTATTCAGAGAAGAGTAATAAGGGAAATACTACTCATATCCATATAAATGAGGATAATTTTCGAGAGATCAATGTTCTAGAAGTAGATCAGTTCTACTTCTTAAATGATCAAATCGTAAATATTTCTGACGTGAAAGTATTCCTAATGAATGAAGACTCAACTAGAGAAGGCCTAAAAGATATTAAACTTAATGACATCCTAGGAATTGTAGCTGGAGATAAGCTTCTACTTCTTAGGGATTTAAAATGGATTGATCTTAAAGATGAAAGAGGAGTTAAATAATGAAAACTGTAATACTACTAAGCATCATAGGACTATCATTAAGTGCTTTGGCAAAAGAGCCCGGACCAATTGTTAAGTCTGTTTATGGTGATGACAATAGAGTGGATGCTCTTGAGTACCACGATGAAAAGTTCGTTGAACGAGCAAAGTCAGTAGCGGGACAAGTCCACTACAAAGCGCTTAGAGAAGATCCCCGACTACCGGGAATGTTTGAGTACGACAAGTATATCTTGAGTGAGGAACAATCTCTTTGCCCAAATCAAGCTTTTGAAGAACAGTATATGCTAATGGGTTGTTCTGGTTTTTTAGTTTCAGAAGATACTCTTGTTACTGCATCACACTGTGTTCAAGATCAGTTTGATTGCGAAAATTTTAGATGGGTATTTGACTACTACGAAGGTACTGAACTTATCCCAGAAGAAAACATCTATAAATGCAAACAAATTGTTGTTTCTAAAGATGAGAATTCACTCCGAAAGTATAGTGATTATGCTGTAATCAAGCTTGACCGCCCGGTTACAAACAGAACGCCCCTTAAATTTAGAAAGAGGGGAGAAGTAATTCCAGGAACTCCACTTGTTATTATTGGACATCCAACAGGTCTTCCAATGAAGATTGCTGATGATGCTAGAGTTTCTCTTGTCACTAAAGAAGATCTAGCAAAACCTCGAGATCAGACAGTAGATTCATCTTCGATGTTTGTACAATTCATTAAATCCCTCACCCACTGGGACTATGTTTTCAGGTCAAACCTAGACTCTTTTCAAGGTAACTCAGGTGGACCTGTATTTAATAAAAATACTGGAGTAGTTGAAGGAGTACTTGTGGAAGGTGGTGATGACTACGAGATAGTAGACCTTCACGGTGATGGGAATAAGTTTTGTCGAAGAATTGTAAAATATAAAGACAGTTTATGGGGTGCCAAAGAGCTGGTTTTCAGAATTACAAAAGTAAAAGAAATTCAATAAACAAGAGGGCCCGATCACAAATTTCGGGCCCTTTTTTTATCTACATAGACATCTTTGCTTTAAATGCATAAGCGTAGAGTTGGATCTGCTTTAGCATGGAAGATAATCCATTAGCACGGCTCATTGAGAGGTGCTCGCGAATCCCAATTTTTTCAAGAAAGTCAGGCCTTGTCGCAAGAATTTCATCAGGAGTACTTCCCGAGTAAACGGTGACAAGCATTGCTACAATCCCTTTAACAATGGCGGCATCACTGTCAGCTTGAAAGTGAATAACTCCATCTTTAAGTCCAGGATAAACCCACACCTGTGACTGACAGCCTTTGATCTTAAACTGATCCCCCTGCCCCTCTTTACAAATGGCGGGAAGAGATTTCCCCATAGTAATAATATGTTTGTAGCGGTCTTCCCACTCTTTGATGCCATCAAAGTCACCAACTAATTTTTCAATTCTGTCTCCAATAGACATATTTAGCTCCTTAATATAGTGTCCAAAGTGTTGTAACCCATTTATTCCATTTTGAGAACGGCCTATGCATAATGAATCAGCATACAATATCAATACCTTACCCTACTTAAGCCAGGATATTCCAGGAATAGGAGGAGAACTGAAGCACGATCCTGAGCACTTTCAAGTAATAGAAAGGCTTGCCTATGAGGCCGCTGGCGAAGGGCAGCACATCTACCTCACGATAAGGAGACAAGGCCTCAATACACAGGATGTAATCAAAATCCTAAAGAGGGCCTTTTGTATTCATGAAAGAGATATTGGAAAGGCAGGAATTAAAGACAGAAATGCTATAACCACCCAAACCTTCTCGCTATCTCTTGGCGTAAACTTCACAATAGATCAGGCAAAAGAAATTCTAGCTCCCATAGAGGAATTAGAAGTACTCGCAATCCAGCGACACTCTAATAAAATCAGAACTGCTCACCTCTTCGGCAACGAATTTAATGTAATAATGAAAGGAGCAAAGGCCACTGAAAAACAACTCGAAGAGCTTGTGGAGATAATTTCAAAAGGTGTTCCCAACTTCTACGGCAACCAACGATTTGGCAGCAAGGGAACGAATCATCTTGTGGGAATTGAAATTCTACAAGAAAAGAAAAAGATGAATCATCACTTAGAAAAACTCATGCTCTCTTCATTGCAGTCAAAGCTCTTCAATGACTATCTAGCGAAAAGGCTTGAGAAGGTAAAGATCGACGTTCCCCTAGAGGGAGAAGTGACATTTAACGGAATTGCCACAGGGCCTATGTTTGGCAAAAAAATGCTCACCCCAAATGGTGCCGCTTTTGAACTAGAAAATGAAATATTAGCGCTCAATAACCTATCGCGAGAACAAATTACAGGAAAGCACTTAGCTGGTGCTAGAAGAGAGATAATAGCAGTTCCCGAAGGACTATCCGCAAAATTAGTTGATGAGGGAGTACATCTGAGCTTTTTTCTAAAAAAAGGATGCTATGCCACAGTAATCGCTCGTGAATTTTCAAAGACTTAACTACTAGGTAGCATCTTCCCGAACTATTTGCCTTTGCCGCTTTTTGATATAATAAATTTAAGAAAGTGTCAGAGACTAGGAGGGTCAAAATGCTTAAAGATGTAAATAGTGACAAAATCAGGTGTTTTGTAATTGCTGACGACTACAGGTGGCACATACTCACAGACAATTCTGATGAATTCCTCCAGGCATCTCTCGCATATATTGCATTGATGAACGAGTCCGGAAAAGAAAACCAATATTATCTTAAAAATATCTTTCTCGAGCGCTCTGAATACTTTCAAATAAAAAAGAATATGGCCTATGTATCTACCGCAACAGCAGAACAAAAGAAAAAAGAATCGGACCTAAGACAGCAGGTAACAAAAAAGAAAGGCCACCTCAGGTTAGTTGTTTCAAATCCATAATATGAAAAAAGCCCTCCTTATATCTCTACTTCTTGGACCTCTCCTATCACTTAACCTATATGCCGTTCAGCTGCATAAATGCTTCCTACTCCCCATTACAGATTCTATTGAGGGAACTATTGGCAATGCACTTTTTAAGCGAATTGAACTTAACCTTCGCTCTTCAACTTGGTGTGAATATCAAGAAAAACCAGGCCTACATAAAATATTGAAAAAATACAAAAGGAAACTAAGTCTTGCACTACAAAATAGTGATGTCATAAGACTAGTGGGAAAAAAATCAGGCGCTGGGTCAATCATCCGAGTAAAACTTAAGTACTCTCATAACTCCATCACACTTAACACCGATGTTATCGATAGCATGGGAAAAGAATATCTATTTCGACACACTATAGAAATGAAATCTGATGCCATCAACAATATGTCCTCAACAGTAGTAGAGCAATTAAATGAATACGGAAGCACACTTCCCTATCAGTTCCTCATAACAGATATGATGGGCCAGGACCTCATTGGAAAAATCATCTCAACTAACACATTTGTTGAGGGCGATATTGTATTAGTTGAGAGGCCAGTATCACCAATTCGCCACCCACTCTTAAAGAAAGTAGTCGAATGGGAAACAAATAAAATTGCGGAGGCAACAGTTGTTCGAGTTAACCCTCCATATTTGAGAGTTCATATAAAGGATAAACCAAAACTAGGCCCAAAAATTGGCGACTGGGGGGCCCTTATCAGACCAGGTGAATCAATAAAAAACAAAAATGTAAAAAAGACTTATGCCAAGAGATATGCAGATATTTTTGAATTTGAGGGAACAGCAATTATCTCCCGCCCTTACGCTCACAGTAACTTAGATGGAACCTCTGAAGATCTTGAAAATAAATTTCTTTTGGGTGGTAGAGGAATTGGCCACCTTATTATTACAAAAAACATATGGGCAGAACTAGGGATAAACCACAGCATCGGCCTTACGGGAGGACTTAATACAAGCGCCCACAATCATCTTGATTTCAAAACTGGTTACAAATTTTACTTGTTAAAAAATACTCCAGGAAGCTTTATCTCACCATTTTTATCCTACAACTCTGACACATTTGATTACAACTTAAGCGGAAACTCACAATTCATCCCGACAACTTTTACAGGTCTCGCGTTCGGAGTATATGGAAACCACCCTATCGTACAAAAGTACGACCTAACTTTTAGGTTATCGATTGGCGCCAGCACAAAAGTACAAATAGAAGGCGGTAGCTATGGCAGCTCAACCTCTAGCAGCACAAGCAGCTTAGACATTGGCGTTCGCCATGACTATAATCGTGAATATGATATCTATGGTGGATTCAACTACTCCAAATTTTCTGCAAAATTTGGAAATGATGAACTAAATTACGCTTCATTCAATTTAATTGGTGGAATTGTTTATATCTATTAAATTGAGATTTTCCCATGGGTCTTTTTAGTCAATCCACGAA
>JAGLCH010000121.1 GCA_023146355.1 Bacteriovoracaceae bacterium
TGCTTGATGCTGTTATCAAATGATGAAGATATGCGGTTTAGACGGCCTCTAAATTGATCGCGCAACTCATGATTTTTACGATTATTCTTGGCCTCTGAAGACCGAATACTATCAGTAAATTCACGCTGCCTACTGGCTATTTCGCGCTTTGTTTTATCTGCAAAAAAGCTACTTCTAGACTCATTTTCGGCCTCAAGCTTTAGCTTTTCATTGCTGAAAGTATCCGCCTGCTTCTTCTCTTTATATTCGTGAGTCTGCTCCAAATTATTCAAATCTCGGTCGTAATTTTCCCGCTGAGTTTTAGAGCTGTCCCAATAGTCTGCTCGGGCCTGTGCTAGTCTTTGTGAGTAATCGTTAACTTCCATGTCTTCCTTCCTGGAAAAAATGCTATATCTTACTTTAATTATACATTATCCAAGAACAAAAATGCCCGTGGAAAAAAGCTCCACGGGCATCCCGTTTATTACTAGACTAAATCAGTATTAATTTCTTATTTTTTTAGCTCTTTGTCGATTAACTCACTGAAAACACTAATAGGTTGTGCTCCCATAACTAATTGACCATTTACAAAGAAGGTTGGAGTTGAATTTACTCCCACACTTTGCCCTTCTTTAAAATCACGATCAACAACTTTTTTTGCATCGCCTGAGCCTAAGCATGAGTCCACTTTCTTCATATCAAGTTTAAGAGATTTCGCTGCTTCTAAAACCTGTTCCCTTGAAAGCTTACTTTGATCTGCAAAAAACTTATAATAAAGTGACCAGAAATTTTTATTCCCCTGAAGGGATGCACAGTACGCTACTTCATGTGCAAATTTTGCTTGCTCATGAAACGGAAGTGGAAAGTGCTTAAATACCACTTTTATCTTATCGCCATATTTTTTCTTAAGGCCCTTCATAACCTCACTACCCTTTGAGCAGAATGGGCACTGAAAGTCAGTGAACTCAACAATTACAACTTTCGCGTTTTCTCCACCAGCAAATACAGAACCATTAGTATTTATTTCAAATACTGGCCTCTTTGGAGGCATAAAGTATACGTTTACAGAAGACTTCTCTGTTTGAGATGCTAGCCAATTTTCTAACAGGCCTTTTTTCTTAGCACTTTTTACGAACTCTTTAATTCTTTCAAGTAGCTGCTCATTCAAAGCAGTTGCAGGGATACTACGATTCTTGGCAAACTCGTCTACTTCTTCTTTAGATACGACAATTTTTGCATAAACATTCTTTTCCAAATAATCGCTTGCCTTAATATCTTTACCTGCAAGCTTTGTGGCGAAGTGATCCACAAGAATAGATTTGAGTGCATTTATTTTAATTGTATGAATACTAGATTCTGCTTCAAATAGTTCATTTTTAATGGATGAAAATAATTCAGCGTAATTAAAGCTCTTGCTTCCAACTTTAAGAACAACTCCTTTTGGTAATTTCCCAAAAATCAGTCCATTTGTTGCTGTAGCAAGCTCTTTATTATCAGCAAGAACATTTTCTAATCCTACAACCACGTTATGCTTCTTAGATCGCTTTGCCATCCACGCGTCAATTCGCTCTCTTTTCTTTTGAACTAAAAGAAACTGCTTGACCTTATTTCTCATTCCGCCTTTCGCAAGTGCATCATCTGTTATGTGCCTTTCTTTCGCAAACTTAACAATTTCGCGCGATGTTACAGTTGCTCCTTTTACAATATATTTTTCAAGAAACTGTTCATTTGTAAGTTTCTTTTTTCTAGAATCATTTGTCATGAAGTGTTCTATTGTAAAAGCGCGGACGCGATTTAGTTTTACAAAAAATAGCTTCTGCTCAGCTTTTTTAATCATTGGTGCAATACCACTAATTAAAGCTGAGTTTGTAACTTCAAAATCTCCCACCTTGGCAGCGATTCCACTAGTAACTGACTCTGAAAAATTGAAATTAATTTTCTTGTTTTCGACTTTTGTACAAGACGCAACTAATGAAGCAATCAACAGTGCCATTAGAGCGAGTAGATTATTTTTCATCCATAAACTCCCTTTATAAAGATTCTAAATAATGATATACGAATTGGATTTAAATGGAAGTCTTTTCAGACATCTTCTGGATAAACTCTTGATAATTTTGCGAGTGCTGAGATAGTTCTTTGTGGGTTCCTCTATCTGTTATGAGCCCATTTTTCATAACAATAATAGAATTAGCACCAAATATAGTTTCGATACGGTGAGTTACAACGATAGTTAGGGAGTACTTTTGTATCAAAAGAACAACTTGCCTTAAGGCGTGCTCTAACTCTGAGTCGAGTGCAGATGAGATTTCATCAAATAAAATTACTGGTCTCTTAAGAAGGCATGCACGAATAGCAGAGAGCAGTTGCTTTTGACCAAGAGAAATTTTCTTCGGGTCAATAGTGTCATCAGACTTAAGCCCCCACTTTTTAATATAGGGAATCTCACCAATAATCCACTGCCAAAATGTATCGAACTCATTTCTTGGAACAAGGTTCATAGAGATATTGAAATATACACTCTCTGTAAAAATATGAGAATCTTGTGAAACAATTCCAACCTTATCTCGATAATTAATAATATCCATCATGTCATTACCAGGAAAGGAGAATGAATCTCCCTTTCTGCTCTTAAGAACAATACTAGAATTCTTAGGAATGATATTTCCAGCAATAATATTAAGGAGTGTCGATTTACCACATCCAGATAGGCCAACAATTCCAATTAGCTCCCCCCGTTTTGCAGTTAATTTAATATCTTTAAGGGCAAAGTCACTTCCCCTGCCCTCATTATTTTCGTAATAGAAAGTAGGTATAGTTACGACCATTTCGTCGAAGTCCATTTTGCTATCTGGAGTTCTCCCATATGGGGTAGAAACGCTTCCCTCTAAGTCTGAAACGAACTCACCGATTCTAGTGATTCCAGTAAGCGCTCTTTGAATATTTGCAACTTTTCCTGAAACTCGTTTGATAGGATCGATAGATCTTTGAATCAGGTCGACAAGTGCAAATATAATGGCCATCTCTGTAATTTTACTATGGGGAAAAACAAAAACAACAAGAGCTAAAAGTAGAGGATATAGAGATTCAGCGAGAGCAAAATAAGATGCATCCCATAAGTTTGAAGAGAGTTGAGTTTTTAGAAAGACATCAAATGCTTTTTTACCCTTCTTGCTGGCATACCTATCATTGCGAGTATAATACATCTCATGGATGCCTCCCATGACATTTGCTAGAGTTCTTGAAACATTACCTTGCGCATGGCGAACCCGATTAAATACGACCCTCATGTAGCGAGTACCTCGCAGAAGTAAAATAACAGCAAGAACTTCTGCAAATACAAGGGCCCCACCAGTAACCTTGTTGATCAAAACAAAACTGATCAAACAAGAGAAGACAAAAAAGATATCAATAAATAGTCCAAGGGTTCCAGAAGTGACTAGGTCTCGCAGTACCTCGGTATCACTAATGATACGCGCAATAACTTCTCCTTGAGGGTAAAGTTCACGATTGGACTGCTTTCCCGACTTAATATCATAACTCAAAATCCAGCTACTGTAGCTTTTGGATCTCACGTGCTGAATAAGTCGGATAACATAGCGGTTACCTATATATTCGTAAAATGAATGATTGAGATACACGAAAATGAAAAGAACTCCAAGAAGGAAGATCGAATGGTAAAATTGATCCGTATCGCTGTACTTAACCCCAAGGTCAATGATGAGTTTTGGAACAATTCCTCCAAGCGCTGCGGAGAAAATAAGCCCAACCGCCATCAGTGAGATTAGCTTTGTACTTCCCTTAAATGTAAAGAGATCAAACCATTTGATCTTTAAAGTACTCATGTAGTTTGCTCTCTGGGTTATTTAAAAGTGTAGCGGATTTACCACTTTCAATAATACCTTCTTCTTTATCTAGAAGATAAATATTATCGGATTCTTCTACTGTAGAAAGCCTATGGGATGTGAGAATTACAGTTTTATGTTCTCTATCCAAAATCGGCCTAAGCTTTTTCATAATATCTTTTTCAAGAATAACATCCACAGATGAAAACGGATCGTCCCAAATAAGAGTAGATGCATCACTCATAAGGCTACGGATGATACACAGCCTTTTTGCCTGCCCACCGGAAAGTCTAGTTCCATGCTCACCAACTTCGAGATCAAGAAGCTCTTGGTCACTTTCAGCAAAGTAGTCTAAACCAAACAATTCTAAATATTCGAGAAGGAGCGAAACGTCACTCTTACTTACCTCTCGTCCGAGGAGAACATTATTCATCAAGCTATCGTTATAAAGGTAGGGTGCCTGAAATACGAATGACACTTTCTCATCTGAAGTAAGACGAAGGCGATCAGCAACCTGCTTAATCACTTCTGTTTTACCGTGACCAGTCTTGCCTAAAACTGCAGTAATTTCATTGGGAGG
>JAGLCH010000122.1 GCA_023146355.1 Bacteriovoracaceae bacterium
CTTGCATCTCAAGGAACATCGAACCTACTCCTTGTTGGTTCGACTTACGAAAATGGAATGAAACTTCCAAGTTCGAATTACGGTAAAGTGGTTGAGGCCATGGCACTTGGTAATAACATCCTAATCAATTCACCGACTCCGAAAAACCTTAATGGATACCAAACGACAGTCAGGGGAACTAGCTTCACCACTCCATACATAAGCGCTGCCGCAACTAAATTATTTAAAAAAACAGGATCTGTTTATGAAATAAAAAGTAAATTAGTCGGTCTTTTTTTTAGAGATAGAAAAGAAAAAATAAAAAACAACTTTCTTCAGGCATGCTCAAAAACACAAAACTTAAAATGCTTACAGGCAATAATCACCATACTCTCAGGACCGTTTCTATGGGGGGACACACACACGTTATTTTCCCTTGGAAAACAAAGACTCAATTTTGCTCCCTTTCAAATTGAGTATAAGAAAAATTTAGGTGCCCAGGCAAAAGTTCAACTTGTAAAATACAAAGATCAATTCCTACCTACACTTTTTTTGGGAGATGCAGACGGCCCCTATGACCTTCTTCTGACTCTTCACCACGAGATGCACCACTACTCACAAATGGCAGAAACAATGAAGTATTTTTGGGATAGTGCCAAAATAAATAATTGCACGACAAAATACCGAATTGAGATGTTAAAAGATGAACCAAGAGCATTTAAGAAAGAATTAGAATTCTATGAGAGTTCGCCCCAATGGTTTAGGAAGGGTGCAGACAGTGTAAAATTTAATTCTCGTTTGCTGAATCTGAAAAATATCACTTACTCTCGCTACTACAAAGATCTGCGAAAAGAACTAAACAAAAACAAAGACTTTATTATTGAGAGATATATTCAAATGGGAGAATACGACCCTTGCACGAGGTTATTATTATTAAAGTAGGGATGCAAAGTATTTCTTTATCTACAAATGTATCTTTGTTAAATTATACGGATGAATGATATATCCAATCCCTACATCAATGCGAAATGTCCTGTTACAGGAAATATAATTGTTACCAATCCAGAATGGGACATAGTGCTTCCAACCTATAAAATATTCTTTGGGGTACTTGAAAAACGCATTATTCTACATGACTGTTTTGGGTCACCAACAGCGATGACTAGTACCATCTATGAAGAGCATGTTCAGCGAGTTATAAGTGAGGCCATACTACCAGATGCAACCTATGCAACATGTGATAACTACAATAATAT
>JAGLCH010000123.1 GCA_023146355.1 Bacteriovoracaceae bacterium
TGTAGTAGAAGCACTAGCCCACTTAGGCCATCGGCGGTCTCTAAGTCAAAAAGTGATTCTGCTAGTTTTCTCTGCTCACTTCTAGTAGAGAAGAAACTTCCTTCTTTTGAAATTAACTCGAACTGCAAGTCAGAAAGAAAGTCGCCTTCGACTTGGTAGCTGATAGTTTTTCGGATTATTTTTCGGTTCTTTTTTAGCCTGTAATTAACGACAACTATCGGAGTACCCAAATCCTTATCAATTCTAAAATCGGAGATTCTAAAATTAGTGGCCTTGCTGGAAATTATACGTGCTCCAACATAGTCTCCTGCAAAGGTAAGTGAGCTAAGTGTAATGCAAAGTATAAGTAGTAGTCGTTTAAACATGGTATCCCCCAAATTGTCGGTTTGAGGGATACTATCAGTAAATGATGCTGTGCGAAATAGTGTTTGAATTTTTTACAGTGTTGATTCTTCTAGCAAGTAGGCCAGGTTGGCCTTCGCTATGTCACGTAAGTATTCGAAATCAATTTTATCAATGGTATCACAGGCCTTGTGATAGCAAGGATTGTGGTTGGCCCAATCTTGAGCAGTCAGTATTCCTGGAATGCCACCTTTGATGAATGACATATGGTCGCTTCCCCAAGGTTTTAAATTAATTCGGATATTGCGATTTCCGTAGAGCTTACCGTACTCTGCAAGGCGTTTGGCCTGCTTCTCATATTTTTCTGATGTTTCAATAGAATAGAGATTTCCACTATTGAATCCAATCATATCCATTGTTAATGCTAGGTGGATTTCGTCCTTTCTCCCCACTTTAGTGAGGTTTGTAACGTATTTTTTAGAACCTACGATACCAACTTCTTCAGCATTAACTGCAATAAACTCAATATTCATTTTTGTGGGAATATCTTTCATGATACGTGCCAGCTCAATTACAGCAGCTATGCCAGATCCATTATCTTCTGCTCCAGCATATGCTTTACCAACTGAATCTAAGTGGGCCATAACAACGATGGTCTTGGCCTTTGGGTCAGTTGCTTTTTTTATACCGATGGCGTTACACGCTTTCTTGCCGAACCAACCAACAGAATAGCATTCTTTCTTTAGCTCTAGTCCATAGGATTTGAACCTATTTAGAACCCACTCAACTGAATCACGATTTCCTTGTGCACCAATATAGCGACTCTTGTAGCTACTGAGGTGTTCAATAATTGAGGTGAGATTCTCTGTCTTAATTTCTTCAACTGTCATAGCTGTGTTGCTATTAAAGCGACTGGCCTTAGGCAGCGAGTAGCTGTAGTTTTTGATTGTGCTTAGATCTATTGAACGTAGGCCTTTTTTTGCTATAATCGATAGCTGATTAAAATTGTTATCAGAGATTTCAACAGTATGGAGTCTTCCAATTTTTTGTAGATTATAAGAGAGAGATTCAATTTCTTTAATCTTACTCTCATTATCTGTAATAATTTGAAATGGCTTCGCTAGTACTCCACTAGTTAAAAGTGCGAGGGCGAGCAGGCTGATTTTTTTCATCGTTTCCTTCCTAGATTTGTGCCGATTTATTTTTCTTACGTAATTATATATCGGAAAAAAATAGGAGGGAAGGGGAATGTCTATATTTTATACGCAATACAGCAAAAACTTAACTTATCTTAAGTATAAATTAATTGAAATGTTTAACTTCTATCTACTTTGGAGCTTTCACTTCGCAATCAGTTTCATCCCCAAGCTGAAGACAAGTTCTTCCTGTCACTGGATCGAGATAATAAAATCCCTTCTTCATGAACTGGTCCTCCTCTGGAGTCACACTACTTGGGAAGCGGCCCCTCTTAGGTGTCATCCGATTTTTATGCCAGTTTTGTTCTGTTACGATGGGGAGCTCGTCATAAACACCTATCCTAGGACTCATGCCACGGCCATCCATTGATTCGTTACCACTATATAAACATGCGAATCCGGCAGGTGTTATAAAAATAATCGTAATGAAAATGACCAGTAGAGTTTTCATGATCCCCCCTAATAATGCATAGGTATTTCACCTCTTATTTTACTCCTATTTTAGTTGGGCGGCAGTTAATTTTTGCTAAGGTTGATATAGTTAAGTAGCTGATTTTTTTTGATGCTTGGGTATACATAAATAGATGAGCAAAAATAATTGAGGTTGAATTAAATTTAGCCGATTAGCTCTTTATGAAAGATATAATTATAAGTGTAGAAAATTTGGATTACTCAATTCCCACAGGAGAGTCTGTTTTAAAGGGGATCTCTTTTACCGCAAGTCGCGGCGAGTTCATCGGAATCTTGGGGCGAAATGGAGTGGGGAAAACAACACTGATTGATCTTCTAATGGGGTTTCGTGATCACGTTGTTGGAAAAATAACAGTATTCGATCAACCCCCTGTGAGTAATGACCGAAAAAATTATAAGCGTGTCGCATTTCTCTCTCAGGAAGTATTTTTAAAAGGAAATCTTTCCATTGGAAAGTTTTTAAAGTTCCATGCTGATTTTCAAGAAAGCTACTGCCTCGAAGAAGAGAAGAGACTGTTGCGCTATTTTCAACTTGATTGTAATACAAAAATTGGTGCCCTCTCAACTGGTCAACAAAAGAAAGTGCAAATTATTGCCAACCTGGCGTCTATGCCGGAACTCATTTTGATTGATGAAATAACAGCAGTCCTAGATCCTGAAACAAGAATGCAGTTTTTTGAACTGATAAAGGAATACAAAGAAAAACATAATGCTTGCATAGTGCTTGCCACGAATATTGCAGAAGACTTAACTGCTCGCGCGGACAAGATTCTATTTATCAGCGATGAGCATGGCTCGATTCATAGACCTTGTGAAATCTCGATGTTATTCAATATGGAGGAAGTGGAATGAATCACTTTAAGCTTTTCTTAGGTCACTTCTTCGACTGGAACAAAAAAGAATTCTTCACTATTATTGCTTTTAATATTGCCTTCGGACTTCTCTTTCAGCTTTTCAATCTTTATGACTTTATTGAAGTGCTCACTGTGATTGCCCTCGGCACGAGAAGTTTATATTTTATTCAGCACTCATCTCTTTCCCCTTCGGGAAAGGCAACCCACTCATCATTTTCATGGAAGTATATTCAGAGTATGCCTATTGGGCGAAAAAGCATCATAATGGTCTTTTCAGCAATGAAAGTGATTTCTTCTATTCCGTTTCTAATCTGGTCCATCTCATTCTTTCCTTTGGTGATTCAGTTTTTTAATGTGGGTGATGAAGTGACAATTTCTGGAGTTGTTAGAGTTTACCTTTCTGCATTCATTCTTATTTTTTTAGTTGGGATGGGGGCCATTAATCAGGCGGTAACGTTTCCCCGTAAACAGTTTCAGGACCGTTTTGCTAAAGAGAGAATGATCAAGTACATCAGAGTCTTCTCACTCGCTGTTGTTGTTGCGATGTATTTTGGTATCATCGGGTATCTGATTGATGAGCACTACAATATAAATATTTTTGTTGTATTCAAATTTATTTCAGAATGGTTTGAATTTATCTTTCGGAGCTGGCTCCTTCCAATCCTGATGCTCGCGATTACATTTTATTCTTATCGACGAACACTTTCGGTTTGGAATAACGAGGAATCTTCGTACTATAAAAGAATCAAGATTAACCAAAGAAGTGAGTTTCTAATTATTGGTGTATGCATGTTACTTGCTGCGATCCCACTTATGAGTGTAGATATGGTGACTCCTTTGAAGTACAGAGGACATCAGATTTTAAGCTGCGCTTATAATAATGATATCGTTTGCCTCAAGCAGTTTGAAAAAGATTCCACTGCTCTAAAATTTCATAATACTCACGGTTTTGATGCTCACCTTGTGGCCATTAATGAAGGTCATTTGGATGCCCTTAAAGTTCTTAATAAAATGAGACCGATCGATCATGAAGCGGAAGTGTCTTTCTTGAATAACAAGGATAAAAAAAGATGGAATGCTTTGGCACTTGCCATTTCTATGCGCGACCTATCAATGACAAAATACTTACTCGATAACGGTGCTTCACTTCACTTAGCACTTACAGCTAAGTTGGTTTCACCACTTCACCTTGCAGCTAATAGGTGTGATTGGAAAATTATTGATTTTCTAATTCAACGAGGAGCTGATCTAGAGGCACGTGAGTCTAATGGCGAAACTCCCTTGCACTATGCGGCGGAAAAAAAGTGCTCTATTGGCATTGTTCTCCTTCGAGATGCAGGTGCAATGCTCGAGGCAAAAGATAAATTTGGAAATACACCACTTGAAAAATTAGTAAAGAATAAGCATATAAAAAGTTTTTCTTACCATTATCTTTTGAAACTTACTTCTGGTTCAAAATAGATTCATGGGCGGCATCGAGTTCGCTCATGATTTTTTTTCTATCTTGAATCTTTCGAGATAGGGCGTAGTAAAGTCCCTCTTTGGAAATGATGAGAGGGTGCGTTTTTATTTTATTCGGATTAATTTTCATTTTTTTAAGATAGTGAAACAAAGGCCTCATTGAAATTATTGCAATCTCAAAACGGTCTTGTAGTAGTTTTTTTATAATATGATCTTCAGTAGTACAGGAATAGTCCTTCGACAGCTTTAACTTATCAAATTCTTTTCCATAGGAATTGTCCTGCAGTAGGCCAACTTTATACTTAAGAAGGTTAGAATATTTAGATATCGGAGGGATATTGCTTTTTGCTGCTGATATAATTATGTCTTTTGTATGGCCGAGTGGAATTTTTGAATAAATGAGGTCTCGAGCGCGTAGTGGGGTTTTATAGAGACCCATCATTCCATCCACATCACCATCTTTTGCCATTCGAAGTGCTCGTGACCAAGGTATATTTTCAAAACTGACTGTGTGCCCTGCTTTTTTTACGATTTTTTTAAGTAGGTCGATCGTCTCACCCTCGGCACCAGCGTAGCCCTTCCAATGATATGGGGGAAAACTATTGTAAACGAACTTTAATTCTCGTGCGTGAACTGCACTTGCAGAAAGTAATAGGAAGAACAAAACTATCAAACGGATAAATAAATTTTGCATACCGTATTATTGTATTGCCCCGCTCATCAGTCAAATAGGCATATGCTTCCCCCAGGGTGCCAGGAGCCTTGGGGGGATAAGGTGCCATGACAAATTTCAACTCCACAATCAAAATGATGAACTTAAGAATTACTTAACTCGACCTTGCAAAAATTCCTTGGCAAGATATCTTCTTTCACTACTTAAGGAGCACAAATGACTATAATGAAGAATTTCCTATTAATTATGACAATAGCTGCTTTTTCAAGTTGTAGCTTAATGAAAACCCAAATTACCCCTGCTCAAAAGTCAGTCATTATGAAAATTGCTGATGGCCAGAAATTTAAAAGTGCCAAGTCCCTCCCCAAATCGCGAAGCAAGAGCATGTTTATCAGAAAAGGACAGTGGACCTTGACGCTCAATACGATGAAAGATGGGAGCGATATATCCTTGGTTAAAACCAAAATTATTAAGGCAACCAAGCGTGAGGTGATAATTGAAGTTGAGACACAGAAAGCATCTGATGGGGGAAAACTCAATATCTCTCAGATGACTATTCAAAATTATCCTCGTCAAACAAAACTGTCATATAGTCCTGCGGAAGCAGAAAAAATTATGAACAATGTAAAGGTCTCGAAAATCGTTAACAAAGGCCCAGACGGAAAAGTTACCGAAATTCCGGCACAAATAATGATTATGACAGGTGGTATGGCCACAAGTGCATTGAAACAAGCAGTATCAACAGGGATAGTATCAAAGAAGGGGTGTAAGACTAGCTACATTAAATCTTCTCGCTGTTACAGCTACCCGATTGAAGTAAAAATCATGGGGTTTTCAAATAAGGCCCATGTTACAGCTCACAGTCGTATTCCTATTAATGCCCAAGTGAGAATGGAAGACGAGTACTCCATTACTGAAGTCATTGCCTTTGGAACTCGCGGAGCTAAGTCCTCCCTATAATTTCCCCAAGTCTCCTGGCACCTAGG
>JAGLCH010000124.1 GCA_023146355.1 Bacteriovoracaceae bacterium
GGCCGTTGACCACCCAGTAATTAACGGGAAAATTAGTTTTCTTTGCAATATCTTTGAGGGCATCGTAGTGCTTACTATTAGCAAGATGATATACCATATTGGCAGGGCCACCCATATGCTTTGTTTGGACAAAGTAATTCAATACTTCACCCGCAAAATGGCCACCAACCATTACAGAAATAGCAAGAACCAAAAAGTTAGTGAGAATAAATCTGCGATGAATTGAGGTTGGACAATAATTGAGATTCTTCAATTTAAGACTCCAAGCGGTATCCGATACCATAGATTGAATTTATTTTTACACTATCAACCCCGCACTTTTTCAATTTTGAGCGCAACTGGCTTAGATGAGAATCAATGGTGCGGTCATAGATATCAACATTTGGATCAATGGCATTGATTAGGCCATCTCTAGTAATTACTTTTCCCGCATTTTTTACAAAGTGAACAAGTATATCGAATAGACGGCGATTTAGAGAGACTTCCTCACCGTTAAACTGAACTGATCGCTCCTCAATAGAGATCAAAAGCCCACCAAATTCAATTTTTTGCCCGCTAAAGGGGGCCGATCTCAGATGGGCCTTAATCCTTGCGTGTAACTCACGACTACCAAATGGTTTTTTTACGTAGTCACTTGCACCAGCATCAAATCCCCTAACAACTGTATTTTCATCAGTTTGTGCAGTCAGAATAACAACAGGAATATTAGAATTTAATTCTCTTACATGTTGGCAAAAATCAATTCCACTTCCATCCGGAAGACCTAAGTCTAAAAGAATAAGATCAAACTGCTGATGGGAAAAAACTTCACGTGCCTGGCATAATGTTTTTGCCAAACAGACAGTATACCCTTCAACCTCTAGTCCAACCTTAACTCCTCTACCGAGTATAGGATCGTCCTCCACCAACAGTATTGCTCTCATATTTACTTAGAGGGTTTCTTTACAATCATATTTAACTCTATAAGGGAGGCAATGCACTTTGGTGAGAAGTCTTTGGTGTTGCGCTTAATACAAGCTGCCATTGGTGAACTTTTCTTGATGTTTGGACAAAACTGTTTAAAGTCCTTAGAACAAGCTTCTATCATTTTGCTACTCGCTTCATCAGGAGCTGGAACATCTGCAAATACGGTTGAAGTCATCAGTATAAGAAAAGTTAGTAAAATAATATTTTTCATTAAATCCTCGATTAAGTTAAATTTATCCCTCAATTGTTCAGCAAATATGGAAGCTTTGTAAACTCAATTGATCTTAACTCGGCAAGTCATTAGATGTTTTGACGCAAAAAAGGCCACCGCTTGGTGGCCTCTTCTATCGTAAATTTTGAAATATTTCTATTCCCAATCACGTTTCTCGTAAGAAGTATGAAGAAGCTCATGTGATTTCTCACCACAAGGCTCACCCAAAAAGTCCTTATAGATCTTAATGATCTCAGGATTTTTATGTGACTTGCGTAAAGGCTTTCCAGCATCTTCGCGGTAAATAGCGTCCATACGCTTTTCAATGATAGTAGTATCATTGTGAGTGTATGGCTGACCACCACCATTAATACAACCACCTGGACATGCCATGATCTCAAGGGCCTGAATATCAAGCTCACCTTTTCTGATCTTTTCAAGAACTAGTCTTGCATTACCAAGTGAAGAAGTAACTGCAACTTTTACGTCCATTCCAGCAACATTAACTGTCGCCTCACGAACACCTTCAAGTCCACGAACTGCTTCGTAATCAAACTTAGGAAGATCTTCACCAGAAAGAACATCAGCAACAGTTCTAAGAGCTGCCTCAAGAACTCCACCAGATGATGCAAAAATTACACCAGCACCAGTAGACTCACCCATAATTGGATCAAACTCTTGGTCTTCAAGTTTAGTGAAAGGAATTCCAGCTTCTTTAATCATTGCAGCAAGTTCTCTTGTTGAAAGAACGTAGTCAACATCTTGCATACCATCATTAGAAAGCTCAGGTCTGTCTGCTTCGTACTTCTTTGCAAGGCAAGGCATTACAGAAACAACAACGATCTTTTTAGGATCAATTCCCATGATGTCTGCAAGATAAGTCTTCGCCATTGCACCAAGCATTTGGTGAGGAGACTTAGCAGTTGATGGAAGATTTAGAAGGTCTGGGAATTGATGCTCAAAGAACTTAACCCAACCAGGACAACATGAAGTAACAATAGGAAGGTTCTCGCCAGATTTTACTCTTTTGATAAGCTCAGCGCCCTCTTCCATAATTGTAAGGTCTGCGGCCCAATCAGTATCAAATACTTTATCAAAACCAAGTTTATTAAGAGCAGCAGTCATTTTACCAGTTACAATTGTACCTGGATCCATTCCGAACTCTTCACCAAGAGCAACGCGTACCGCCGGAGCAGTCTGAACGATTACAAATTTTTCATCGTCATTAATCTCGTCCCAAACTTTTCTAGTGCAACTATATTCTGATAGCGCGCCTACTGGACAAACAGAAACGCACTGTCCACAAAATGTACATTTTGTTTCTGAAAGTGGTTTACCTAGAGTTGGAGCAACTACAGCGTTAAATCCGCGCCCAACACCTGAAAGAATACCAACAGTCTGAACTTCAGTACACATGGTCTCACAACGACGACACATGATACATTTGTTCAGATCTCTAATAATTGCATTATTAGAAATATCGAGTGGATATGTGGATTGCTCGCCTGCATATTCAATTTTGAAAACACCCATTTCACGAGCAAGAGCTTGAAGTTCACAGTCCATTGACTGAGCACAAGTAAGACACTCATTTGGGTGATCAGAAAGAATTAGTTCAAGAACTGTTCTTCTTGCCTTGATGGCCTTGATAGTATCAGTCTTGACAACCATTCCCTCATTTACTGGAGTACAACAAGAAGGAGCAAGATTATTGCGCCCTTCAACTTCTACAACACAGATACGACAAGAACCAACTCGACTCTCTTTACCAAAACACTCAAGGTCCATGTGGCAAAGAGTTGGAATTTTAATTCCAAGTTTTTTGGCAGCAGTTAGAATAGTAGCATTTGCTTCTACCTGAATCGCTTCACCATTTATTGTTAAATTAATCATTTTTTAAACTCCTCTAAAGTGAAAGCAACTATTTTTTGTCAATTGCGTGGAACTTACATGCATCGAAACAAACACCACACTTAATACAAGCGTCTTGATCGATTACGTGTAGTTCTTTTCTGCCACCTGAAATACAGTCAACAGGACAATTTCTGGCACAAACAGTACAACCAATACACTTGTCATTGACTACAAATTGCATCAAATCTTTACAAGCTCCAGCTGGACATTTCTTATCTTGAACATGTGCAAGATACTCATCTTCAAAGTTCTTAATTGTTGAAAGAACTGGATTCGGAGATGTTTGACCAAGACCACAAAGAGATGTGTCCTTAATTGTTTGTGATAGATGCTTAAGCTTTGAGATGTCGTCCATTGTCCCTTTGCCTGTACAAATTTTATCAAGAATTTCATAAAGACGCTTGTTACCAATACGACATGGAGTACATTTCCCACAAGATTCATCAAGAGTAAAATCAAGGAAGAACTTAGCAACATTAACCATACAGTCATCTTCGTCCATAACAATCATTCCGCCAGATCCCATCATTGATCCTACAGCAGTTAGATTGTCATAATCGATTGGAGTCTCAAGCTTGTCAGCTTTAAGAGCACCACCAGATGGTCCACCAGTTTGAACCGCTTTAAACTCTTTCCCATCACAGATCCCTTCACCAAGACCATAAATGATATCTTTAAGAAGAGTTCCCATTGGAACTTCAATAAGACCAACTTTATTAATCTTACCAGCAAGAGCAAATACTTTTGTTCCTGGAGATTTTGGAGTACCGATTGACTTAAACCACTTAGCACCCTTTCTAATAATTGTTGGAATGTTGGCATATGTTTCAACATTATTAACAATTGTTGGAGCTTTCCAAAGACCAGATACAGCAGGAAATGGCGGCTTAAATGTTGGCTCACCACGCTTACCTTCGATTGAAGCAATTAGAGCAGTTTCTTCACCACAAACAAAAGCACCAGCACCAAGCTTGATTCTTAGTTTGAAATTGAAACCTGATCCAAATAGATTCTCACCTAGATAGCCATTATCAGAAGCTTGCTTAATTGCTATTTCAAGACGCTCAACTGCAAGCGGATACTCTGCACGGATATAAATTACACCCTGATCAGCACCAACAGCATAACCAGCGATGGCCATGGCCTCTAGAACTGCATGTGGGTCGCCTTCAAGAACAGCACGGTCCATGAATGCACCCGGATCGCCTTCATCAGCATTACAAATTACATACTTCTGATCTTTATTTTGATCAGCAGCAAATTGCCATTTTACACCTGTTGGAAATCCTCCACCACCACGACCACGAAGACCAGAGTCTTTCATTAGGTCAATAACTGCTTGAGGCTTCATTTTCACAACATCTTTAAGAGCTACATAGCCTTCATTATCGATGTATTGCTGAATATCTTCTGGGTTGATACGGCCAGAGTTTCTAAGAACGATACGTGCCTGCATCTCTCCTTCTTTAGCCGTTTCATTTTCAGGATAATACCAAGTCTTTTTTACAACAGTTAAACCTTGAGCCGCTTCTGACCCTGTTTTAACAATGGCACCAGCTTGATCAGCTGAAACATTTCCATAAATTATACTTTTACCTTTAGCATCAAGGATCTCAATAGTAGGTTCGCTGTGGCAAAGCCCCATACAACCAACTTCTACAATTTCGTATTTATCCTCAACGCCTTGGTTTTTTACTTCAGCGATAAGCTGCTCGAAAACAGGAGTCGTACCAGCAGCACGTCCACAGGTCCCCATTGAGACCAAAATTTTTGTTTTACTCATAACTTAAATCCTCTCTTACTTACAATCTTCGATAATGTCAGCTACTTGCTTTTGTGCAACATTGCCGTAAACCTTGTCATTTACCATTACAACTGGTGCGAGTGAACAAGCACCTACACAGCGAAGTCCACCAAGAGAGAACTTCATATCATCAGAAGTTTCGCCCTGCTCAAGGTGAAGGAAGCGTGTAAGCTCCTCAAGTAGTCTATCGGCACCTTTAACAAAACAAGCTGTTCCTGTACAAACATTGATTTTAAAATCTCCAACAGGCTTGTCTGTAAAGTAAGAGTAGAAGCTTACTACTCCGTAAACATCAGTAAGGTGTAGCTTCAATCTTTTTGCAACGAAAAGCTGAACTCCCTCCTGAAGGTAACCAAAAATTCCCTGAGCACGGTGAAGAGACTGAATGAGGTAACCTCTATTCTTCTCTTGGTCGTCAGTCAAAGGAAGTGAATCCATGTATTCACTAAGTTCCTTCGACTTCTCTGGAAACTCATCCATCAAGTTTTCTTTAACAATACTCATAACGTCTCCTTAAAATTAAGGCATCAAAACCAAAATTTAATTGTTATCACACACATCATTCTTAAAAATATTTCCAAAATAAATCGATTTTTCAAATAGCGTTGTTATATCAATACTCTCCACATGCACACTGTCGGGAGCCTTTAAACGGATAGGCGCAAAGTTAACGAGACTGGTAACACCTGTCTCATAAACTCGGTCTGCAACTTTTTGGGCAACGGTATGGGGCACGGCAATTACGACCATATCCACAGATAAGTCTGAAATAACAGACTCAAGTTCATCAATAAGAAAAAATTTATCATCAATAATTTTGGCCGAACTAGAATCAAAACCTGCAACAAACTGAAATTGCATTTCCTCGGCCTCAATGAAATTTCGGATTGCAATACCAAGATTACCCATCCCTATTATTGCAATATTGACTTGTCTGGCACCATTGAAAAAACGGTGAATACAACTTATTAGTTCATCAACGCTGTATCCATGGCGCGAGCTACCATTGTGGCCAACATTCATTAGATCACGCCTAACTATCACCGCACTGGTGTTGGCACGATCGGCAATTTCATGGGAGTAGATACTGGAGATTCCATCTTTTTTCGCGTATTTCAAAATACGACGATAAAGACTTAATCGCTCGACAGTTTTCTCAGGGATAAACTTTTTTTTATCTGACATCAATAGATCACCACTGACATTGTTATTTTAATCACAGAGTTTTATAACGTGAAATATATCACGCGTACAGTAAAAATACACGTCATAACTAATCAATTCTTAAGGATTTTTCCAATCTTTTGGGTACCTCTGAGAGGTTGATTCGCCAAACTTTTGTTTGAGTTTTGAAAGACCTTCCCGCTTAAATTCTGGATGTCCATCTTTGAGAGTTCGCCCGTTAAAAATGGCCTCAGATCTAAGTCGTCTACCGATAGTTCTTTCCATTTGCTTACCTAAAAGCAAAATTCGATCGATATCGTATCCGTGCTCAATTCCCATCTCATCAAACTGGACCAAAGTATCCTCAAGAGTGATGAGACCAACATAACGTGGATCGGTATAGTAATAGTCGCCAGTTCCCCTCACAGGACAATCGTCCAAGAAATTTGCTGGTTGCCCTCCGATCCCTCCTAAGGTGGCCTCAAAGTTAATGATTCCGGCCTGGAGAGCGGCCAACACTGATGCAGACGCTAGCCTTTTAGTCTCGTGAAAATGAGCTATATGAATTTTAGGATCTGGCATCTGATCAAGTACCATTGAAAAGTACTTATATACGTCAGGAGCTGATGCCGATCCGTCATGATCGGCGTGCTCTATAGTCCCTGCACCAATATCTAGCCAACGCTTAGAAAATTCAATGGCATCTTCAAGTTTAGTGGCGCCACCAATCGGGCATCCCCAAATAGTGCTTACTGTTCCACACATGGTCATTCCATGATCTGCGGCCTTTTTTATACAGCGTTCCGCTTCAGACCAATAGGCAGGAAGAGTGGTTCCAGAATTAGCAAAGTGATGCTCCTCTTCTGTAGATACCATCATTAAAAGACGATCAGGCCCATATCCCTCTTTGCAGAGCTCAATGGCACGATCAACTCCCTTTTCGCGAATAGTAATTGCAGTAAACTTAATATCACGGGGGTTAATTCCCTGCTTTTCACACTTCTTTTTAAAGCGTTCACCTTTAAAGTGCTTAAGGATTTCTTCGCTATCGCGAAATTGGGGCATAAGGTAGGGATTACCGAGATTAGTCAGCTCGATGTGGCGACAACCAGCGAAGATTAGCTCCTCTGCGTAGTAAATCTTAGCGGCAGTTGAGATGAATTTTTCTTCATGCTGAAAGCCATCTCTAATGGTGATATCACCAACCGTTACCTTTTTGGGCATTCGCGGAAAGAGTGACCAGTAATCATATTTAGACATTTAATCCCCAGTTAAAATTATTCTCGGGAGTCTACAAATAAAGAGATGAAGGGTCAAGTTTAGCCTAGAGTACCCGCAGCATATGACTTAACTAAGTCCTCAATATTCTTGAGTTCAGGAAACCGTATCACTCCATCCTGATAGACCTCAGTAATAAATTCAGGGCCGCGACCAATTTTGATACTGGCCTTAATGGCAATATCATAGACTCGAAAGCTGAAATTTTTATTTTTTAGTAGATTGAGTGCTAGAAGCAGCGCTTTCGGATAATCTTTCTTTCTAAATATTATGTCGAGCTCTAGAATGTATGCATCAGCAGTCTTATGCCCCTCTTCATTGATCAACTTATACAAAAGAGAGTCTGCACGATCAATTTCCCCCAATTTTATCAAAGACTCAACTACACTGAGGCATATTCGTGGAAATTTTATACAGTAGCGAGATGCATGTCTCAGACATAGGCAGGCAAGTTTCAAATTGTCTCCCTCTTCAATCAGTTGCCTAGCACCAATGGCAAGACCAGCAGAGAGAAACTTCTCCATTGATTCATCAAAAGCAATTTCTTTAGAGAGTTCGCAATAGTACACAATATCAGCATAGGATTTTGTGGCGACTGCAAGACGGATAAACTGATCAATTCTTCTGGGATTAATGGGATAATTCTTTAAGATGCGACGAGCATAGCCTAGTGCCTCTTTAAATCTTTTTAATTCAAACTTAATTTCAAAAAGAGCAATTAAACTTTTAAAATGATCTCCCTCAAAACTGAGCGCCTGATCAAATGATTTAATGGCATCAGGAATATTTTCGAGCTTTCGATCTATGACACCGAGGTAATAGTGCCCAGAAGATTTTTTAGAATCTGTTTCAATGGCAAGTGAGAGCTTCTCTCTGGCACCACTAAAGTCTTCCTCAAATAGAAGCCTCTTCCCTTCTTCGATTAATTTCGTATAAGGGGGAACATCAACTTTTTCTTTAAATGCAACAAGCAACTTTTCCATTACTTGTGCTTGATTAAACGGCTTGGCCACCATGAAGTCGACTTCATACTCTGCAACCTCCGAGACTGAAATGAGCGAATTGTAATTTGAAATAACAACAAAGGCAGCATCTAAGCGATTAGGGCGGACTGTAAGGTGTTTCCCCACAAATTCAAGACCATTATGTGTACCGTCATGATCAACAGAAAATACAATATTAGGGCAATGCTGATCAATGATCGGCCCCATTTCATGGTACTTATTGGCAATATGAATATTTTTACCCAGCACACCTACCTCTGTAAGTGCCTTGCGAATTGAGATTTTAGCAGAAGAGTTAGGCTCAAAAAGCGCAATAGACATCTTGGCAAAGTAATCCTTGAATCGAATATCAATTTGTTGAGCTCCCATTACGCCTTACACCTCTGTAAAATTGAATCTAATACGCATTGTCTCTTTTCATATTTTTCAATTACTGCTTTATAGGAGGCATCATCAAAAGATTCGAGTGCCACAACAATGTCCATGAACTTGGATTTTTCCTGCGAGGGAATAACTTCGGCCACTTTACCTTTTAAAATAGCAACTCCAGGAAGCTGCGCTAAGATGGCCTTATTGTAATTTTTCTGAGTATCGATCTCGGGAATAATATAAACTTCAAGTAAGTGCCCTTCAGAACAACTCTTCTTGGGAATCTGCAATGAAATAGTTCCTGAACCAAAAGTAACAAGCTTAACAAGTTCAGGAATGAGGAGCTCAGTTTCTGTGGTTAAATTATAAAAGACAAACTTATGCTTTAAATTTTTAAATTGTTCCCGATCGATTAAATCAGCAAGAGCATTCTTTTCCATAGTAAGTTCCATTCTCTTTTGAAGTTTTTTAAGGCCTTCAGTTATCTACTTCACTCCATGTTTTGCAGCAATTTTGTCATAGTAGGTCATGGCCTGTCGGGTATACTTCCGCTTTTCAGCATAAGTTTCGTGGTAGAAACTGCGCTTAAATCCATAGGCAATAATATTTTTAAGTGCCTTAGCATTGATATCAAAGTTATTTACCGCGAGATCAATTTCTTTTGAAACAGTTGTATTTGAAATTAAGCGATTATCAGTACAGAAAGTAGTGGAAAGTCTTCTATCGAGCATCTTTTTAAATGAGTGCTGCTTAATATCAGTTAACATTGAATTCGTCTGAAGGTTACTTGTAAGACAAACCTCAATAGTAATACGTCTATCTGCGATGTATCCTGAAATCCCTTCGATGTAAGCATCTTTATCTTCGATATCAGGATCAGTAACTTTATCTCGATCAAACAAATAGTATCCATGGCCTATGCGATCAGTGTGAAGATCTTTAATCGCCTGAAAAATACTCTCGGCGCCATACGCCTCACCTGCGTGAACTGTTTTTTGCATAAAGTTGCGATGAACAAAGCTATAGGCCTCTGCAAAATGTCCCGCGGGATATCCGGCCTCTTGCCCTGCGAGATCAAAACCAACAATTGGAATCCCAGTTTTATCACGTATCGCAACAACACCCTTTGCAAGCTCTAGAGCACCAAGTTTAATTACTTCCATCGGCTTGCAGTACTTATGAACGCCATATAGATCTGTATAATAAGGAGAGAAGCTTGATCTACCAAACATTCTCATTGCACAAGCAATAATCCCGTAATGGAAAGGTGGCTCGTCCCCATTTTTTATTTCGTCTCGATTATTAAATTCATCCTGAGCATGTTTAAGCCCCTTATTAACGGCCTCGAATACACGCTCCATTGTTAGGTCTTTTCCATCCATGTGAAGCTGAGGAGCAAATCGAATCTCGCAATAACGAACACCTTCTCTTTGATTATCTTGAGCAAGTTCGTATGAACAGCGCTCTAGATTCTCTAGGTCACGCAAAACAGCACAAGTATACATAAAGCCATGCAAGTAGTCTGGAAGGCCATCATAGTGATCCTTAAAAACCTTTTCTCTGAGCCCTTCAACGGTATAAGAAGGCATATCAACTTTATTCGTTTTAGCTAAATCAATCAGTGTTTCAAGTCTAAGCGACCCGTCTAGGTGTAGATGAAGATCAGTCTTTGGGATCTCAGCGATAAATTCTTTGGAATACATTAGTTCCTCTCTTTGATTTTTTATATTTAAAGAAGTTTACCCCAGTTTTTTTTACTTTGCTATTTAAAGAGGCCATACCCTACACAAGCACTTTACTTTGCATTATTGCTGTATTTCGCTAAACTAATACGATGATAAAACTAATGATCCTTTTGTTACTTTTTTGTACAACCTACACCTATGGTGAACTAGGTTATGGAATTGTGATTCAAAAAAAACTTCCAAGAGGCCTTGATAGTTTTATTGCAAGCTATTACGGCATCACTCCAAAAATTGGAGAGAAGCTCATTATACCATTCAGTCGCACAAACCACTGTACTGCCACTGTTGAATCATTCAAGGGTGGCCATCTTCAAGGAAAACTAATTGATTGCGAGTTCGATCATGTTAAAGAGGGCCAGAGACTTCTTTTAGGCCGAAAGAAAGTTGTTAAAAAAACAGTGAAAAAACTTAAAGGCCCACCTATACCAAGACAAATGGTGGGGGCAGGTCCTCTTTATCTCATAAGCGGAGATCTTGGAACTTCCACTGGCATCGTTTCCATTGATAAAAGCAATAAGTCACCACCAGGAACAAAGTACACCACAGAGAGCATCATGGGTGCTGAGTGCGAGGTTGTTTTAATCGAAAACCTTGGGTCCACCGGAACAATAGATTCTGCAAACTGTTCATTTGAGCGAGATTTTTATTCAGGTCAAAAGTTCTATCCACTTAAGGATTAGTTTGAACGACACCAAGGCCCACCGGAGTAGTAATAAAGTTAATGGCCTCACCGGCACTAATCACACTTTCTGTTGTTGTCATTCCACTTAGGGAGGCCAACTTCGTTCCCGTGTTCATCAGTACTTCTTGAATATTTGAAGGTGTATAGTCCGGATTTTCGGCCATTAAAAGTGCTGCTAATCCGGCCACATGAGGTGATGCCATTGAAGTTCCAGAATAAGATGCGTAGGTGTCATTATATAAAGTAATTCCTGTAAGTTCTATCTCTGAAAATGCCACTCCAAAATAATCAGTTACAGAAGCATTCGTATTTAGCTTGGCACCAATTGAGCAGTTATTACTACCGGCACACCTAGAGAGATCTCCCTTTAAATATCCCGTCCCACTTCCCGTGTAATGATCTACGACTTGATCGGGATCAGAAAAATTTATTGTGGCGCTATTGTTTCTGCCAATTGTTAAATAAGATGTACTATCAAGATCCATTTGTAATTTGTAATCGAAATAACCGGAGTCATGGGTACTTAAAAGATTACCAAAGTTTTTTTGAAGCTCCCCAGAAAGACCACTGGGATATCCTCCTCCATCACAAAATGAAGATGGGATTACAAATAAAACTGGTGATCCTATTGAACAAGCTCCAAGTTCACTGATCTCCCATTTACCTGCTGGGTTCCATCCAGCAGAAAGATCATCGATATAAATAAGAGATGAGGTTCCGTGAGTAGTGCTATAAATATTTGTTCCTGGCGCTGCTAGTTCTACTTTTGTAACTCCATAGTTAGAAAAGTCTGCAAGTTGAAATTTTTGATCAACAGCAGTAACACAAACCATGCCGTTTCCTTTTATATTGCAGGGGACAATATTGACCTCATCATTATTAGAAGTTTCATTACCAGCAGCGCTTGAGATGAAAACATCATTATTAACTGCAGTTTCCATTGCATTTTGGTATGC
>JAGLCH010000125.1 GCA_023146355.1 Bacteriovoracaceae bacterium
GGCCAGACCCTTCATATTTTTTTATAGCATGTTTGTCGAACTCATTCTCAGAGTGAATTCTTTTGACATACTTCTCGTCCTGCCCTTCTTTGCCGATACGGATGTATATATCGCAAGGAACGGTGGACATAAGGTAGAAATGATAGAGTGGAAAAGGGATATAATCAGGGAGTTTCATCTCAACAAGTTCTTCTTTTGAAATCCCAAGGAGGCGCACAGCTTTACGGTTAAGTTCTTCTACGCGAAACCTGTCAGAAAGTGTTTCAAACTCAAAACCTGACTGTTCAAGATCGCCAAGAACAATTACTTTCGTCGCTTTTCCGCTATCATAAAGATGATTAAGAAGAAGCTTTGCACTCTCCTCTTCCTCTTCACAAATATTGCGACAAACCACCAATTGAAAGTCATTTTCTTTCAACTCTTCAGAAGCATCATTAAAACTTTTAAAACAACGAGCAGGAGTCTTGAATTCATTTAGGAAGTTCCCCTTTAGAATTTCAATGACCCTGTCGCTACACTCGATTATTGCAATATTATACATCGCCCCTACTTCATAGATGCTTTGATCGCTGCACGATCTTTCAACATATGTTTAGAGATAGGCCTTCGGTCAAAGATTTGATTGAGCATGTGTCCAAGACGAACACCTGCACGAATCAAACGGCCTGCCACAATATCTCTAAATTGATACTGATACTTATATTCCCAGTACTTTCCACTTCCAACAGCTTTGTAAGCGGCATCCATGTAAGACCTAGATTCATTAACCCACTCCACATAGGAAGATTTTCTCCAAATTTTAATCTCTTTTTTTGTGGGAAAATAGAAGTGTTTTACATACTCAGTATATGAAAGCTGAAGCATGTCTATCATTCCTTCATCCCAAACCCAGTGAATATTGGTATCCTTCTCAAACCAAGTCAGATCAACATGGTTACCACCACGGTCGCTCGGATAACCTGCGTGAAGCGGCTGATGAACATCCCCCACAAGGTGACTTAAATAACGTAGTGCCAACTTCTGGTTAGCAGCAGAGGTTTTCTTATTTCGAAGAATATCTTCAAAGTAAATAATCCCTTGTACCACATCCCCCTTCTTGCTCTTGGTACTATCCATATAACTCTGCCCTTTAGGGGCATTAAGGTAGTGCCAAGAATTATACTTCCGGTAGGCCTTATCAGACTTAACAAAGTCCGCATAAGTACTGGCAATCGCAAGGTCTCGCCCTTCAAGTATCCGTCGTACTTGCTTTCTTGCATTCTTATTGAGGTGCTTCATCGCCACCTCTCCAATAACACGATGACCTATCTGCCCCCACCCAAAAGCAGCAGAAGATATAAGTAGTGAAAATATTGATAGTAAGATCAATTTCATTATTTCAAATCCTATTAGTATTTAAATGTACTACCTCCAACAAACTCTTTTAGGATCGAATTTGTTGGAATCTCATTAGTGTGTAACGGCAAGAAAAATGACAAGAAACGAAGAAGCCTTTGTGCCTCTGCGAATACAGGATCATCTTTCTCTACCTTCAACAAGGCCCTTTCAGCATGTCCCTTTAGCACAGACAGCTCATAAAAGAGCGCTGAATTAAAAATTTCATCTGCATGTTCTTGCATTGGGAAAATATTCTTTTTCTCTCCTCGACGAACTGATGCCCAGCGAGAGAGAGTATCTGAGGCACTGTATCCTCTAAAGAAGTTATCTCGAACCATTCTTCTCAGTAAACGAGTATCAGCGGCAGTTATACGATCATGACGGTGAAGGTTCAACTGAGTTAATGGGGCAATATAAATCCTAAATTTTTCACTGTCATCAATCCCTTTCGTTAGAATAGGATTGAGCCCATGAATACCCTCAAAGACAATAATCTGATTATCTTCAAGCTTCATAAACTCGCCTGATGGAAACTTCTTCCCTTCAATGAAGTTAAATTTAGGAAGCTCAATTTCTTTTCCTGAAAGAAGGTCATTGATGTGCTGACAAAATAGCTTTGTATCAATTGCGTTGATATCTTCAAAATCTAGATTTCCATCTTCATCAACAGGAGTATCGTCGCGATCAACAAAATAATTGTCCATAGCAATGGTAACGGGCTTAAACCCACTAACCATCAACTGAACACCAAGCCTCTTAGAGAATGTTGTTTTACCAGAAGAAGTTGGGCCAGCAATAGATACAAGACGAGGAATTTTTTCTTTACCTGTAATAGCATCAGCAATTTGAACGACTCTCTTCTCTTGAAAGGCCTCAGCAATCTTAATTAGATCGTCGATTTCATCGTTCATAATATACTTATTAAGCTGTCCTACTGTTCTCACCTTAAGTATCTGAGACCACTTATGATACTCTTCATACGACTTGAATAGCTTTGGGCGATCAACAAATTCAGGGATAACTTTTTCTTCCTTAAAATTTGGAAGGACAATAATTACACCCCCACGATACTTTTGGATCTCAAATAGCTCAAGGTATCCTGTTGATGGAGCAAGAGGCATATATAAACATTCATCAACCCCCTCAAGTTCATAAAACTTAAGAGTAGAGGGCCTATGGTATCGGTATAAATTGAGCATATCATTCCGATCCCCCTCAAGCATTGCCTCAAGGGCCTCATCCCAGTCCTTCTCTGTTTTAACAATTGGAATGTTTTTTGAGGCAAGCTCTTTCATATACTGCTTGAGCTCGCCGACTTGAGCAGTAGTTAATTCTCCACCGCTGACTTCAGCGTAAATTCCTTTTTGAATTGTGTGTTGAATAAAGACTTCGTGCTTAGGAAATTTTTTCGCAAAAGCTACGAGAAATAGGTACATCACACTACTCTCATATACTTGCTTACCTTCTGGCGTCTGCAGAGTCACAATATCGATATCACTATCTGCTCTTATTTTTTTATTAAGCCTTGTGAAATGCCCATTTATTACAACCGCAATTGGATCTATAACATCAAGGTCGTGCTTTTTAATAATTTCTTCAGTTGTACTGAGAGGTGCAACTTCGTACTTGTTGCCCTTAAAAGTTACTATCAAGTTTTTCATGCTTCTCCATCCTATATAAATTATAGATATCGTAATAGTATAAATGAATTTGGTTAAATAACAGTAACTAATCGACTGATTAACCCTAAATCTTAAGCTATAAAGCGAAGTGTTTTAGTCCAGTAGAGATTTAATGGCGAAACGTAAAATATCAACCATAGAGACAAATGCGACGGGAATTTTATCAGCATCGACTATAATAACATTTCGGTAACCTCGACTAACAATATTATTGACTGCATAACAAATTCGATGACCAAACTGCATCGTGTCAGGTCCCTTTGTGTAATACTTTGTTATTGAAGCGTCTAAGGCATCCTCGACAGGATCGAGTGAAATGCGAGTTAAAAAATCACGCTCTGAAAGTACCCCTACAATATTAGTTCCAAACTCGGTAACTGCAACAACACCAACATCTCTTTCAATGATAACTTTCTGTGCATCCCTTACCGTATCGCCTACGTCAACGCTCCACAGATGACTAGAGTCAAGAACCTGTAATGGCCTCAGGTAGTATTGATTATTTAAAGGGACGTCATTATTTGATGTGCCACTGATTGTAATATCACCTGGGTGCTCATCACAACAAAACGTCTCCCACTCAAATAGCGAACCAAAACTTTCGATATCGTTCTCTGACTTTTCTAAAATAAATTCAATTAACGATCTAACTGATAAGTAGCTTATTGCAAGGCCTGCATCGTTAAGAATGGGAAGGTAATAAAGATTCTTAATTGTGGCCATGCGCATGGCATCTTCAACAGTAGAACTTTCAGTCAAATAAAACAGAAGAACTTCAGAGAGATCACGAGCTGTTTTTGCCTCGGCATACCTTGTAACAATCTGCCTTTCAAAGATATGCCCAACAAGTTTTTCCCCATCAACAACACTGGCCACTCCGTGATTTGTACTTCTGATTTTTTTGATGACCTCTTCAGCAGGAACGTCTGCTTCTATGTTTAAAGCTGGAAGTAAATTAAGGTCTGTTATAAGGGCCTGCGCATACTCTCGGAAGGTCTTAGTCATTTTCAATTGTTATATGCATAAGGAGGAAGATCTCTGAGAAGGGATAATATTGCTAAAATATCACCACCTGATTTCTTCGCCTCCCAAGGTCTATGCCAAGTCATGCGCTTCACATGGCCATCGCGATTGATCTGAAAAACAATTCCTTTATGTGGAAGACCTACCTTCATCCACCCTGACAGAACTAGTTCCCTTGGAGTGTCTAGTGCCGTAAGACCATTTCCATCAACATGCGACACATCTTTAAAGTCGACGAATGATGGAAAGCTCAGATCTACCTGAACTGCTTTATCATTTTTCCACTGCACAGTAAGAGTTGACCGCTGCTCCCCTTTGTAAATCCATTTGTTTCTAAATTTAAGGTGTGGAGCACCAAATGAATTTGAAAATTCCGTGGGGTTGACCTCAAGCTTAACTTGCTGGAGGACGTTCTCACTAATTGAAAATTTCGATTGCGTTTGGCCCACAATGAAAAAAGAGACAAGCATTATTGCAACTAAAAAATTTGTACAGGCCAGTAACATCCAGCGCATTATTCACTCTCCAACTGCAGACTTTCATCTACACATAATCTTTTTACAAAGAACGACCATATCTGTCACAAATCTGTATCGGAAAGTAGGAGGAAATACTTTAGTATTTTCATCGGACTTATGTTTTATTAATTTGTTTTCAATGAGGATTTTAAAACTAGCTATGATATTAAAAATAACACGTTTGATTATCTTATTTATCTACTTTGGCCTTGTATTCACATTGGGAATCATTATCTCCCTACTGAGACCCAAGCATCCCAACAACACGTACCATATAGCTGTTCTTCTTCGAGCATCATTTTTTATTCTTGGAATTAAGACTAAAATAAAAGGAACAGAGAACCTCAATGGTGATACTCCATCTATTTTTGTTGCCAACCACCAGCATAATATCGACTTCCTAATTGCCGCACTGATAATGAAGCCGAATACTGTTACGATTGGAAAGACCGACCTGGCAAAAATCCCAGTCTTTGGCCAGTTCTATACGCTTTCTGGAAATATTCTAGTCGACCGATCAAGTCCCAAAAAAGCAATTAGAGCGCTTCGCCTTCTAGGAACAACCATTCGAGAAAAATCTATTTCGGTTTGGGTTTTCCCCGAAGGAACTAGAAATGTGGGAGATGTTCTTCTTCCCTTTAAAAGAGGTGCATTTGTATCTGCGATTGAAGCACAAGCTCCAATTATCCCAGTAGCAGTAAAAAACTACTCCCATATAAATATTTCTAAATGGAGTCCGGGTACAATTGAGATCAACATTCTTCCAATAGTTCTTACAGAAGGACTAGAATCGAGAGATTCTGGTGAGCTCGCAGGAAAACTTCAAGGTCAGATGCAGGCACTTATTTAAGTTTAATTAGATTCCTTGTAATAAATGAGTATTGATTTTTCTCATCCGACAAAAATGATTCTGTTGTATCTTCTTTCCACTTATACTGCCCGTAGTCGGGAAGAAAAGTATCTGCGACTCCGTCAAAATCGACTTCTGTAAGATACAACTTATCGCAAATTTCAAGTCCTTGAGAGTAAATGGCCTCTCCTCCACAAAAGAATAATTCATTCTCACCATTTTTTTTGGCAAGCTCGATTGCCTCCTCAACAGAGTGGACAACCTCACAGCCAGAAGCACTGAAGCTTTGATCGCGAGTAATAATGATATTGATACGGTGGGGTAATGGGCGGCCAATAGACTCATAGGTTTTGCGTCCCATTAGAATATGATGTCCTCTGGTAAGGGATTTGAAGCGCTTTAAATCAGCAGAAAGGTGCCATAATAACTTATTTCCAAGCCCTATTTGGCGACTCTTCCCGATGGCAACAATAACAGAGAGAATCATACTGCGACCTCCCCCTTAATATGGGGATGGGCCTGGTAGCCTTCAAGCTTGAAATCCTCAAACTTAAAGGAAAAAATATCTTTTACCGCAGGATTAATCAACATTTCGGGAAGGGGGTATGGTTTACGAGTTAACTGAAGCTCTGTTTGTTCTAAATGGTTACTATAAAGGTGGGCGTCACCAAGAGTGTGAACAAAATCACCAACTTTAAGGCCTGTAACTTGAGCAATCATCATTGTTAAAAGAGCATAGGATGCAATGTTAAAAGGAACTCCTAAAAATATATCTGCTGAACGCTGATAAAGCTGACATGAAAGCTTTCCGTCTGCCACATAAAACTGGAAAAAAGCGTGACACGGTGGCAACTTCATTTTATTAATTTCACCAACATTCCAGGCAGAAACTATAAGGCGACGCGAGTTGGGGTTAACCTTTATCTGATTAACGACATCAGTAATCTGATCAATGGTTGTGCCATCAGCGGCCTGCCAACTTCTCCACTGAGAACCATAAACGGGACCTAGGTTTCCATCTTCATCTGCCCAATCATCCCAGATGCGAACCTTATTTTCGGTGAGATATTTGATATTGGTATCACCTTGTAAAAACCATAATAGTTCATGAATAATTGAGCGTAGGTGACATTTCTTAGTCGTAACAAGAGGGAAGCCCTTGGAAAGATCATAACGAGACTGGTGGCCAAAGACAGAGCGAATTCCAGTTCCAGTACGGTCGCCTTTATCTGCACCAGTTGCTAAAACATGCTTCATCAAATCTAGGTATTGTCTCACGTTTCCTCCGAGTTTTTGCTATTCACCGATCTTACAAATCGATGCATACTTTGAAAAGATATTTTGTCTCCCCAAGTCACCTGGCACCTCATCCAGAAATTTGCTACACTTGTAGCTGCTGGAGGAATAAATGGTACTAAACGGACTGGACAACCTGATTGCGTCTAAAGATGAGCAAGCAAAAATTACTGGTAACATCGGATACCTATGTCACTCAGCAACAGTTGATAAAGACCTTGGAACTGGTGTCATCAGAATGCAGGAAATCTTCGGCGATCGCCTAGTAAAGATCTTTGGGCCTCAGCATGGGTTTGTCACTGATGTTCAAGACAACATGATTGAAAGTACGCACTATATTCATCCCTATTTTAAGCTTCCCGTTTTAAGCCTTTACAGTGAGACAAGAATCCCAACAAATGAAATGCTTGAAGGAATTGACACGATGGTGGTTGACCTTCAAGATGTTGGAACCCGCGTCTATACCTACATTTCATCCCTTGGACTCTTAATGAAAAAGTGCTCTGAAATAGGAGTTAAAGTCGTTGTTCTCGATCGGCCAAATCCTGTTTCGGGATCGATAATTGAGGGAAATGTACTAGAAGAAGGATTTCACTCTTTCGTAGGCCATCACAAAATTCCCCAGCGTCACGGCATGACCATGGCAGAGGTCGGACAGCTCACAAAAAAATACTACACTCCAAAATGTGAGTACGATTTTGTTCCCATGATTGGATGGGAGAGAGAGATGTTCTTTAAGGATACTGGACTTCACTGGGTTAATCCCTCCCCCAACCTTCCTACAATGGATGGCGCAGTTACTTTCACAGGGACTGTTCTTTTTGAAGGGACTAATATTTCAGAGGGCCGTGGAACGACTCGATCACTTGAGGTCGTAGGTCATCCAATGATCGAGCCTTTTGCATTTGTTGAAAAGCTAAATATTGAACTTAAAAAAACGGACTTGGAGGGATTTACCTTTAGGCCGCTGGCATTTCTTCCAACCTTTCAAAAGTTTGAAAACGAAACCTGTGGCGGAGTTCAAATTCACATAACAAACTATAAAAAATTTAAATCATGGCAAGTGGGACAATTTTTGTGTCAAAAACTTTACCATGAACTAGGTAACAACTTTCAGTTTCACCATAGGCCCTATGAATATGAGGAGGGCCGTCTTGCTATAGACCTTATCAATGGAAATGCAGAGGTGCGTCAGTGGATTGAATCCAATGGCACAATTGAAGAGCTTCGCTCCATTGAATCAAAAAATATGGATGAATACCTACTCCAGTACAATTCAATACTTATCTATTAGTCTTAGATGAATAACGCACAAAGTCTTAAAAAAGGATGGGCCACCTGATAGGATTTATCCCATGACAAAAACATACGAAATGATTCAGCTTATAGTTGATTTTATATTTGGAATTCCAGCAGTTTACACTTTGCTAGGAATTGGCACCTTTTTTACATTCTACCTGCTTTTTCCGCAGCTTAGATTTTTCTGGCACGCCATTAGAATCCTAGCGGGCCGCTACTCAAAGCTCAAAGACTTTGACGACGAGCCATCTATCGTAAAATCATTCTCCACTGCCATCGCTGCACCGATAGGACTAGGGTCTATTGCAGGGGCAGCTATTGCCATTTCAATTGGTGGGCCCGGTGCCATTTTTTGGATGCTCATTGCAGGTGTCCTTGGAATGGCAACTAAGCTTGTATCCCTTTCATCATCACTCTCCTTTGGAGTCGAAGATAAAGTAACAGGCCAAATGCTTAGAGGCCCGATGTACCTTATAGAAAATAAGCTTCCGACGCGCTTTAAGTTTCTATCAAAAGTATTTGCTGCCCTTACAATCGTAGCAGCACTGTTCGCAGGAAATTTATTTCAGGGCAACCAGATGTTTGCGGTGGTAGATAACTTCTTGCCACAAGTTCCACACCTACCGCTCATACTGGGGGGATTGATCACCTTAATCACAGGACTTGCTGTCTTTAAGTTTAAAAGTATTGAGCGCGTTGTGAGTTACTTTGCACCAATTATGATGTTGCTTTATCTCATTGGTGGAATTGGAATTGTCTTCTCTTACTACCACTACATACCGACAGTATTTTTTCATATTTATAATGATGCTTTTGCTTTCAATGCCGCCGGCGGTGGAGTCATAGGCCTTGGTTTTAGAGAAATAATTACACATGGCGCTCGTCGTGCACTTTTTTCAAACGAAGCTGGACTTGGAACCAATGCTCTATCTCCTCGCCCACAGGAGATCAACCCTATTCAACACGGAATCGCAGCAATGCTGGGCTCCTTCATCGATACCGTTTTCACTTGTCTTCTCACAGCACTCATCATTTTGTGTCCGGGAAGTTGGGATGGGTCTCTCTCCATTCAAGGGGTGGAACTAGCAGCTAACTCATTTGCAGCGATGTACGGAATCTATGGAAAGATTGGAATAAGTGTATTCGTTTGGCTTTTTGCTTTCTCAACAATCATGACTTGGTACAGTAACGGTAAGGCGGGCCTTAAATACCTTACTGGTGAAGAATCAAAGAAAGCAGAGCTTAGCTACAAAACAATATTTGTCCTGATTACTTTTTTTGGCCCACTAAATCCTCTTATCCTCATTCTCAATTTTTCAGATGCTATTTTCGCCATGATGCTCGGCATCAATCTGCTAGCATCACTCTATATGGTCAAGGAGATCCGAAAGAAGCTAAAGAAATATTGCAAGGATATAAAGGCCGAAAGAATTTAAAACCAGCTCTTTATACCCACGTACAATAACACCTTTAATTTCGGTATGTTTGACTATTTTTCCTTCCGTATTCCCTAGACGCTGCACCTACCTTTTGGTAAATTTGTGACACATATAATTTACCCTAAACTTATATACAAGGAGCCCAGCATGGTTATGGTTAGACCGTTTAAAGGTGTACGTCCCGCAAAAGAAACTGCAGAAAGTGTAGCGTCTTTTCCATATGACGTTTTAAATTCTGATGAGGCGAGAGAGGTCGCAGAAGGAAATCCAAATTCATTTCTTCACGTGGTTAAGCCAGAAATTGATCTTCCTAAGGGAACAGATGTTTACTCTGAAGAAGTTTATCAAATGGCAAAAACAAATTTCTACGGAATGATTGAGAAAGGTGTTCTTTTCCAAGAAGATAGGCCTTGCATGTATGTTTACAAGCAGAAGATGGGCGACCATGAGCAGTATGGACTTGTTGCTTGTACATCAGCTGATGACTACAATGAAAACAAGATCAAAAAGCACGAGTACACTAGAAAGAAAAAAGAAGACGACAGAACAAAACACGTTATTACGCTCAATGCTAATGCAGGGCCAGTCTTTCTAACTTACCGAGACGATTCAGACATTGACACATGGATTGCAAATTTTGTTAAAGATACTACGCCAGAATACGACTTCACAAAAGAAGACGGAATCGGACACACCGTATGGGTTATCAATGATGCTGATCTAATTGATAAGCTTCACACAAAATTTGAAGGAATTGAATACCTTTATGTTGCCGACGGCCATCATAGATCAGCTTCTGCCGCTCGTGCAAAAGCTGAGAAGATGTCACAATGTAACGATCACAACGATGAAAAAGAATACAACTACTTCCTTTCTGTAATTTTCCCTGCGAAACAACTATACATTATGGATTATAATCGTGTTGTTTTCTCTCTTAACGGAAATACGAAAGAAGAATTCTTGGCAAAAGTTGCAGATAAGTTTGAGATCCTTGGCGAGAACACTGATCCATCACCAAAGAATATGAAAGAGTACGGAATGTACCTTGAAGGAACATGGTACCAGATCAAAGCTAAAGATGGCTCATTTCCTGCGACAGATCCTGTTGCATCTCTAGACTGCGACATTCTTCAGCAAAATCTTCTAAATCCCATCCTTGGTATCGGTGATCCAAGAGTTGATGAAAATATCGACTTTGTTGGTGGTATCCGTGGGTCTGAGGGGCTTACAAAGCGTGTTGACAGCGGCGAATGTGCTGTAGCATTCAAACTTCACCCAGTATCAATTGAGCAGCTAATGAATGTTGCTGATGCTGATCAAGTTATGCCACCAAAATCTACTTGGTTTGAGCCAAAACTTAGATCAGGACTGATCACTCACCTACTAGACTAATTAGGAGTTAATAATGAGTAAGAAATTTATTCTTGTATCTGATGGAATGGACGCGGATGTATTTAAAGGCCTGCAAGGCGTAGAAGAATTTGAAGTACACCCAGTGAAAAAAGTAACTCCTGAGGAGTACCAAGAACTTCTTCCTAAGGTTGAAGGACTTGTTATCCGCTCTGCATCTAAGGTACTGCCAGAAACACTTGAGAAGGCCGTTAACCTTAAATATGTAATTCGCGCAGGGGAAGGCACTGACAACATCGATAAAGCTGCTTGTGAAGCTAAAGGCGTAAAAGTATCTAATACTCCTGGGGCGAATGCAAACTCTGCTGCTGAGCACGCTATAGCACTTATGATGACCGTTCTTAGAAACACAGCAAAAGCTGATGCCTCTATGAAAGCTGGAAAGTGGGAAAAATCAAAACTTGCAGGGATGGAGCTTTGGAATAAGAAAGTTGGTATCGTTGGTTTTGGTAAGATTGCTCAACTTGTTGCGAAGAGAATCAGTGGCTTTGAGCCACAAGTTATGTTTTTTGATCCATTCGTAGAGACAACTGATATCCCATATGCAAAAAAAGCGGACTCTCTTGAAAAGATCTTTTCTGAGTGTGACATTATCACGATTCACCTTCCACTTATGGATGCGACTAAAGGTATGATCAACAGTGAGCTTCTAAACATGATGAAGCAAAATGCAATTTTAATAAATGCTTCTCGCGGAAAGATTGTTGATGAAGAGGCACTTTACAACACTCTTAAAGAAGGAAAAATTGCTGGTGCTGGTTTTGACGTATTTGCTAATGAGCCTCTTGAAGATGGATCTAAGCTACGTGAGCTAGACAACCTCGTGATGACTCCACACCTTGGTGCTTCTACAGCTGAAGCATCACTAAGAGTTGGTCAAATGGCCGCTCACCAACTTCAAGAATTTTTCCTTAATGGAAATCTTCTACACGAAGTTAAATCAAAGTAATTTTCAGTTATATTTTGATATGAAAGGGCCCCATCAGTAATGGGGCCTTTTTTACGCTTAACAATAGAGCATTAATAACACGAGTCATTCGGATGATTCGACAACGTCTATAAAGTAGTGGGAAAATTCACTTAGCTTACAATCACACTCTTTGCAATATAGACATTTTCCACTTATTAAGTCATGAAGGTTAACAAGTATAGTATCACCATTTTGAAATTCAAGCCCTTCTCTAGTTAGTTTACAATCATCCAGACAATATGCTTTTTTTAGTGCTATAAACTCTCCTAAAAATCCTTCGATGTTTTGAAGAAATGTACTCATTGATTGACATTTAAAATCCCCAATTATTTTACCAAGCTCATCATTCAGCAAATCAAGTTCACTGTATTTGCTTAAAAACAATTGAATACTGCAAGTAGATTTTTCATTACAAGATTTTATTATTCCCCTTTCATCAACTCGCAAAATATCATTAACATTGAATTTCCCTTCATCTGATGAGCCAAAGCATTTGGCCTTGCCACAAGTATAAAGACAAAAGTGATCCATTGCATGAGCAAGACTTGTTTTAAAAATATTTGATTCTCCCGCTGCTATCAGCATGTATCGAACTAATAATTTGAGATCAATAATCTCACTAAAATAAGAGTCTATTGGCTTGGGGTTCTCATCGAAGAGTTCAAGTGCTCGCCTTACATCAGAATTAGAAACAGGGGGCAAAAGCACAAGAATGGGCCGATACAAGAGATTTATATCGATCATAGAAGTACAGGTGTCATAAATTCCGACAACTAAAGTATCATGGGGAAGATTAATCACAGGAAGCCCATAGTATACAAAAGCACAGTCAAAGACATTGCTGTGCTCCTCAAGACTATCAGAAACAGTAATAGCGCAGTCGATATGAGAGAGTTCTCTTCTCAAAAGAGCTACGCGTTCACAGTTTGAATCATAAATAAGTATTTTTCTTGTCAAGTAAGCTCCGAGAAGTTTTCCTAAACTACATCATCGGAATCTGCTATTAATTAATAAGTTAAGAATAGTGCATTTTAGCAAAATTTCAGCTGATTTTATTCCAATATTTTATGAGATAGCCTACTTACAAATTCGTTTTCAAGCTATAATA
>JAGLCH010000126.1 GCA_023146355.1 Bacteriovoracaceae bacterium
TGAATGAGTTTCACTGATAAATTGACTGAATCAAGATATTCCTTCTTTCCCTTGAAATCCAATTCCTGAAATTTTTTATCCGAAATACCGTTGATTCTAGCGAGTTGATCTCTATTATGTGAAATATCGTGAAAGAGCGACATATAACATAAGTTTTCTAGCTCGTGCTTTGATGCTGTTTTTAAATGCTTAAGAATTCCACATCCAATAATTGAAACTACATAAGAATGGTCGAAAATAAAATCCTTCCCTTTCTTATTCTTAATATCAAAATAAGATGCCTGTTCTTTATTCTCTAAAATCTTATGTATCGTTGCACTTGTAACTTCTGATGCTACATTTATTGTATTTTGGGAAATTCCAAATTCCTCAATCAAAAATTTAAGTGCCTTATGCCCCTTCGACCATTGATCAAACTCAGAGGTTTCTGATGGAGTTATAACTCTTTCAAGAAAGGCGCAATCTCCTTCTTTTGCATCATAGCGATCGAACTCCGAGCGGCCCACATAGAAATGGCGGACTCCACGGACAAGATACTTTTCAATATCATCAATGCTATATAGGCTGCCTGCAGAGAGAATTTTAATCAGCTTGCTGGAAGATAAACGCAGAAAAATATCTGTAAGTGTACGACCATAGGGAATGAAGTAGGCAGATTTCACCTTTACAAAGTTACTGTCGATTGTAGTTTCTGAAAACTTGCGATTATAAACAAGCGATCCCACCTTATCAACGATATCATCTAGCTCGACTGGCATTAAGAAGTGAAAGATATTTTCAGAGTCTTCAATTCCATTCATACCTATCTCTTCCGTCGAGATGGAAGTTATAAGAACCAGAGGAATATTTAGGTCTTGTTGCTGGTAAAATGCCAAAAACTCATCAGAAGAACAAGTGGGTTTAAGCTCATAGCAACTGAGAATTACATCGTAGGAGTCGCAGGTACAAAACTTGATTGCCTCTTCAGCATTTTCTGCTTCTGTAACAGCAATATTTGATCCTAAGTTCTCGAAAACAGTGGAGTAAAGCTGTCTTAAATTTTCATCACACTCAAGTATAAGAATTTTCATATTACCAAACCATGCTTTTATAGGTCATACATAGTGGCTTATCGAACATAATCCTCAATATCTTAAGTATCTTAAATACCTTAAGTATTTATCCGCCGTAATTACGAAAAAAGGCACCAGAAGGTGCCTCTTTTTAACAATATTGTTTATTTGTTTATTTTACTTTAACTTGTTCAATCAATTTATCAAAAGTTTTCTCTTCTCTAATTGCATACATCAGATTTTTCTTAACATTAGCATCAGATGTATAATATTCCTTAACTTGCTCAGCTTCTAGACCTGAAGTCATTGCAGTCTCTGCAATCTTAGCATTTAGGTCATCTTCTGAAGCTTCAACATTATAATCATTAGCAAGCTTATCTAGAATCAGCCCTGAGCGAACCTGAAACTTAGCTTTCTCTTCAAGGTCACTGGCCCACTTTACAAAGTACTCAGCAACCATGTCGTCATTGAAGCCCTGCTGCTTAAGATTCTTAGTCAGATCTTCTTTTAAATGTGTCTCCTGTTGAGTAACAAGTGCACTAGGAACATCAAAACTGTTCTCTGAAATAAGTTTCTCAAGAATTTCTTGCTGAAGCTTCTCTTTTACTTGTTTTTCTTTTTGAGCAAAAAGTGATGCTTTGTTTTTCTCTTCAAAGTTAGCTACAGATTCGTATCCAAACTCTACTGCCATTTCGTCAGTGAAGTCTGGGTAAATCTTTTCTTTTATTTCAAGAAGTTTTACTTCAAATTTTACTTGAGCATTCTGAAGTTCCTCAGAGTGGTAGTTTTCAGGAAAAGTAAGTTCAATTACTTTTTCTTCACCTTTTTTCATTCCAAGCATTCCTTCTTCAAATCCTGGGATGAACTGCCCCGAACCGATCTCAAGAACAAATTCCTCACCTTTCATACTTTCAGGCTTCTCTCCATCTGGAGTAATTCCTTGAAAGTCCATAACCGCGAAGACACCTTCTTTAACTTTCGTATTTCCGTTACATGGAGTCATCTCTGCTTTTGAAGCAAGATAGCTTTTCTTAATCTCTTCAACATCACTAGTTTTAACTTCAACACTATCTTTCTTGAAAGAAAGTTTGCTCATATCTTTAATATCAAATGATGGGAAAATTTCTACTTTGGCCTCAAAAGTTACACTTTTTCCTGCTTCGTAGTTAACATTTTCAAGCGAAGGGTAACCAACAACTTTGAGTGTTTCGGTGTTGATTGCTTCAAAAAGTTGGTTTTGAACAAATCGATTAAGAGCATCATTTTCAACCTGACCACCGTAGAACTTCTCTACCATTGCCATAGGAGCTTTACCTTTTCTGAAACCCTTAAGGCTTGCTTCTTTTCGTTTTGTTTGTAACTCAGCTTTGATCTCTTTTGCTAGATCTAGCTTTTCAAATGTGAATGATAACTTCTTTGTACAACCATTTAGATCTTCAATCTTGTAAGACATATTACTTCCTTTGAACTATATTAACGCGTCTAGTTATATCAATTTAGATCGCTTTGAACGATAGCGAAAAAATAGCGATTTCAGGCCAAAAAGTCAATGATTGCGGGGATAAATCAGTAGATAACTTCCATAAGGTACAAACCGCAGGGTGGCGCTACTGCACCAAGCTTCCCACTTCCCTTGCCTTCAAGTGATTGAATGAGCTGTGCAGGGCCTACTTTCCCCCTCCCAATATTCCAAAGAGTACCAACCATCAGCCTCACCATCTGCTTCATAAAGCCTGAACCACTCACGCTAAAGCAATAGTACTCTTTAGCACCAGAAATAGTGTCCACTTTTTTTATTGATAACGTACAACTGAATATTGTACGGATTGTGCTTTTGATCGGTGTCCCTGTGCAATAAAAGTCTTTAAAATCATGCTGTCCTATAAACAATTGGCATGCATCTATCATTTTCTGATGATCTGTATCAAATCGAAAGCGGGATACCTGCTCTCGATCAAAAGGATCCACGGTTTTTGCAAAGTAATAATCATACCTCTTAGACTTGGCATGAAATGTTGGGTGGAAATCATGGGAACAATAGGAGACGCTGGAAACTCTTATATCTCGCGGTAGCGTCGAATTAAGGCCAGCACATAGCCCCTCTGGGGCAATATCAATTGGTAACACTGCCTTTGCAACTTGAGCGATAGCATGGACACCAGCATCAGTTCTTCCCGAGCCCAACGTTCTTATTTGATCACTTTTGGCAATCTTAGCAAGAGCTGTATTTAGCTCCTGCTGAATTGTCTGCGAAGGGGAATTATTTTGAGTTTGCCATCCATAGTAGTTAGCACCATTATAATTAATGACGAGCTTGTAACTGTACATTTCTAGAAATACTCAAAGGTAAACCCAGCACCCATGGAGGCTCCGGATATTGAAAAATCGTCTTGGAAATTATTAAAACTGTCATATCTTCCCTCTAAACTGAGAAAAGCATTCGTTACATTATAGGCCCGAAACATTTTTTGCCCTGATCCCACAAACATATTAGAAAGACTAATTCTAAGAGCAGCGCGAGCAGAGTAACCATAGCTTACTTGGTTAACATTTTTGCCATCTTCATTCTCATTAAAGTCACTTCGATTCTGAAGAAGAATCATTCCTGCTGGCCCACCTGAGGCATACAACTTGGAAAACTTCCAAAGAGGGATTGCAACGGCAAGATGAGCATCAATAGGTATAGTCCAAAGTTTAAATGTTGTATTACTCATTGTCTGAGCAGAGCTAAACTGACCTCGCCCAGAGCGAAATCCAATTCCAGTACCTAGAGAATAACCGATTTCAAAAGAACTCATTCGTTCAACAAACTTATCAAAATGTATGAGAATCCCCCCTAGGTCGCGCGTTTGCTCAGAATCAAACATTGAGGAATAGGCCGAATTATTACTTTTGTGATTGAGGCGAAAATAGCTGAAGCTAAATGATCCTGATCCGCTTCGATAGTATTTTTCAAAAAGCTCACTCTTAGAAATACTTATAAGCTCTGTTGAATCATCATATTTCCCCATCGGCTCTTGAACATTTTTTAGTTGCTCGCGCTTTTCTTTTTTTGAACCTACAAGCTCTGGCGTCATTCCTGGAATGGCATAAGTCTCAGGATCAATAGTAGACATGGTTTCAAGGTAATCGTTTGTATTGCTTAAATAAGCTGATTTTTGAGGGGAGTCATTCTTGCGCTGCTCTTCTCCTTGCTCTCCGTCTAGCTGCCCTGCAAGGTATTGCCCGGCATCATATGCAAGGGCACAGTTAAATCCTGTAAGAAGTACAGTTAATACTAGAAAGCTACTCTTCATCCTCATCAGTATCAATGTCTGCTCCCCATGCAAAGATATCTCCTGGCCTACCGCCTCTAACAACAAAGGAAATCAGTGACCAGATAGTATATAAGCTAATTATAACGCCAACCATAAGCTCTTCATACAAGAAGATTAGGCAAAGTGCTAAAAAGATTAGAGCAAGTACAGAGCGCTTGTGACTGCGCCCCCAAGCAGATGACTTAAATGAACAAAATGGGATATTTGAAATCATAAGAAGAGCATACAAAAGAATATATCCCGCAGGAATTGCGGGGTGGAATGCAATTTGTGGGAACTCTAAGCTGATCATCACATAACTAATTAACGCAATAGCGCCTCCAGGAATTGGTAATCCTTGGAAGTAATTCGGGTCGTTGTCAGCAATACTGGCATTAAATCGACCGAGCCTCATGGCACCACAAAGAAGAAATACAAAGGCAACAACCATTCCGGGTCGGCCTAGATCTACAAAAAAACGGTTATACATTAAAAGAGCAGGAGCAATACCAAAAGAAATGACATCACTTAGAGAATCAAACTGCTCACCAAAAGCTGACTCAGTACCAGTTAGTCGTGCAACTCTCCCATCAACAGTATCAAAGATTCCACCGAGAAGCAGAAAGATAGATGCCAAATAAAACTTTCCCTGCATTGAAAGTATAATCGATCCAAAACCGCAACCGAGATTTAAGGCCGTGAATATATTGGGAAGAAAGAAGGCAAGCTTTCTCGTATCAACTTTTCTTTTAATAACATTCATCTATTGTCCTTTATTCATTCACTATACGATATTGTTAGATAATAACGAACAAATGGCTAAAAGACTACTTTCTGCAGGGGCGAAACTCATCTTCAAGTGAACGATAGTAGTAGATTTCTGTCACTGAATCATCCTCAATTATTTTAGGAAAAATTTTCTCAGGGCAACTTTTCAGTATTGAGGAGCTAAAGAATGTATCTAAAAAGACGCTGTCGCTTTCAAAGTTAGTAAAGATTTTATTGCCAACGGAAAGCTTATCGTGAAGGAATTCTTTTGCTTCCTCCTCAAGTTTTAAGTGCTTGGTAGTTTTTCCATTTTCTACTTCAAGTATAAAAGTCTCGCCTTTAAAAGCGTTGGCATACCAGCAATAGTTTTTTTCACCTAGTAACTGTGGAACATCAAAATGATAAACGCCGTATGATTTTATATTGCTCCATTCTAGAATCTGAGAAATTCCATCTGAAACCCTCATTCCGGTATAGGAGCCAGGACCTGCGACTTGAATGACTCCATCAAGACTAGCAAGATCGATACTGTGCTTTTTACTTAACTCATGAATGAGTCCATGGATCTTAGCTGAGCTCTTTCTCTCTTCACTTTCATAATATTCAATCCACTCAAACTTCTCGCTCAGTAGTCCAACGATAAGATGATCAGTAGTGTCTAGAAAAAGATATGCCATTAAAAGAAAAACCTTGTTACATCATTAAAAATTGCACTAATCATTAACAAAAGGAGCAAAGAAAGTCCAATTTGCTGAGCTATCTCAACCTTTCGATTCGAAAGAGGTCCGCGATTTACAAACTCCAAAATAATAAAAAGTATATGCCCACCATCCAAGACCGGTATCGGAAAGAGATTAATTAATGCGAGATTAACAGAAACTATTGCCATAAATTGCATAAAAAATGAAAAGCTCATTCTGAATGTATCAGATGCATACTTCCCAATCATCAACGGCCCACCAACATTTTTAAACGATACCTTCGCGCTTAGCAGTTGGATAATGCCACTAAATGTTTTACTAATAGCATCGCCTGTTTTGAAAAAAGCACTCGAGGCAGAGTCAATTAGTCCCTTTGGAGCAAGAGTCCGGTATGAGGGAGGAAGAAAAATTGCAGCACTTTGAACTCCAATCATCTTTCGAACAACACCTTCATACTCCATTTCTTTGGGAATAACTTTATAGGTTTTCTGGGCTCCATTGCGGATTACGGTTACCATTAAATGTGGCCTTTCTGAGTTGACTTGCATTCGAAGATCTTCAAATGAAACTATCTTCTTCCCACCAATTGCATAGAGCAAGTCGCCAACTTCAATTCCCACTGCCTTCGCAGCAGAGTCCGCCGTTAGATCTTCTACCAAAAGATCAAGAGGGTAATGAGATGACTTAACTAGGGCATCATTTAAATTTTTCCCACGGATAGTTTTCTTCGTAGTCAGGTCTGCAACGCTATTTACGGCATCAATCGCCTGAAATAGATAAAACTCTTTATTTGATGAGAGTGCCAACTCTTCCATCGAAGTCATCCAATTAACAGTGGATGGAGATGTGGACACGGCATATTTCATTCCAGCAGCATCGATAACAATAGGCATCCGGAAAAGAGCTGGAGCCTTTTGAAATTCTGCGAAAAATACTTTTCCAGACATTTCGATTGGAATTGAAACTTCATCTTTGTTTCTGAAAACGGATATACTTTTGATATAGGAAGTGTCGTCAACAGAGATGTCTGTTGGTGACTCAATTATACTTTCATTAATTTGTGATAGAACATCAGCAGTGCGTACGCCTTTGCTGTATAATATGGAGTTTTCCCCAACAAGACCAAACTTTACCTCGGGAAGTTTTTCCCCCCCGACTGCCAAGAAGAAGTAGATAATAAAAGCAAAAATAAAATTAAAAAGTGGACCTCCAAATACAATCCAGAAACGCTGCCACTTATTTTTATAGACCAAGCTACGGTCTTTTTCTTCTTGAGGAATTTCGTCTTTATCCAGCATACTCTCGCCAAACATCTTAACGTATCCTCCAAATGGAATCAGAGAAATACAGTACTGTGTCTCCCCCCACTTCACTTTTAGAAGTTTCGGCCCAAATCCAATAGAGAAGGTGTCGACCCTTACTCGAAAGAGCTTAGCAAAAAAGAAATGCCCCAACTCGTGAAAAAATACAAGAGGAAAAAGGAAGAGAATAAAAATACCAATTTTTTCAATCATGTGGATCTCGAATAGATTAGAAGGGTGAGGCTATTTTAAAAATAATCAAATAAAATGGGGCAAGAAAGAAAAGACTATCGACCCGGTCATAAACACCACCATGACCTGGAATCAGTCGTGAACTGTCTTTGATTTTAAATTGTCGCTTAAGTTTGGACTGAACAAGATCACCTAGTTGAGCGACTCCCCCCAGTAGTACAAAAATAGTTATTTGAGCAGTACTAACACTGGGCCACAAGAAGTAGGCGCCAATTCCACCCAAAATTCCGGCACAAAGCATTCCACCAATCAGACCTTCAATCGTCTTTTTTGGGCTGACTTGTTCCCATAGTTTATTCCGACCAAAGCGCTTTCCAAAAAACCAACCTCCAACATCCATCCCCCAGGTAACAAAAAACAAAACTAAAATGATAGCGACACGCTGCGGATGATAAGCAATCCAGGTGAGAGACATCACTGGAAGAAGGGTAAATAGAACTGAAATATATGGAAACTTCTTGAATAGATCAATTACTCTTGTTGAATGCATCTTCTCAACAAACAAATAAGCAACTAATAGAATATGAAAGAGACAGGATGCATTAATGAAAACGTCGGCCCATACTGGTGAGTACTCAACATACCCGAAAAATAATGCGGGAAGTATGAATCCCAACTGCATCAATGCATACTCAAAAGAAATACGATTTCGCCGAAAAAAGTTAACACCGAGTTCATCTGTAATTAAAACCCCGAGTAAAAAGAGAAGTGCAAATGTTAAAATCGTGCCGGAAATAAGCGCTCCAATCACGATTGCAATCATGACAACGGCAGAGATTATTCTTTCAATAGTATTTCTAGACATGATTTCCTCTTCTCTACTTTAATAGCTCTTTGTTAAGCTTTGCTTGCGCGCTGGTCTGATCGTAATCTAGGTCTGCGGCAACAGAGCCAAAGCGCCTTTCTCGTCCAGATACTTTTTCAAATATCTGGTAAAACTCTTCTTTAGTAAATTCCGGCCATTTGTTAGGAGTAAAATATAGCTCTCCATAGGCCACCTGCCACAAAAGGAAGTTAGAGATACGCTGATCTCCACCTGTTCGAATCATCAGGTCAACATCCCCAGCTTCTGGATTATAGAGGTTCGCTGCAAAGCTTTCCTCGGTAATCTGCTCTCCAGGATTTTTTTCAATAAAACTATTTATGGCATCGATTATTTCAACTCTCCCGCCATAAGAAAATGCAAAATTGAGCCACATTCCTTTGTTCACCATTGAGTCACGCTCTAAAGATGAAATCAACTTTTGAGTATCTTCGGGAAGAGCAGAAATATCTCCAATTATTTTAAAACGTAGATTTTTTTCCATTACGCGCTTTCGCTCGCGCTTAATGAATTTTTTCAATAGTCGAAATAGAGTCGTTATTTCTTCCTGTGGCCGACTGAAATTTTCAGTGGAAAATGCATAAAGAGTGAGGGCCTTACACCCCATCTCATCAGCAGCTTCAACGATATCATTAACCACATTCGACCCACGAATATGCCCCCACACACGACGATGGGCCCTCTCGGCGGCCCAACGTCCGTTGCCGTCCATAATAATTGCAACATGCTCGATTGATTTAGATTTTGCCATTTGATTAGATTGTCATCAACTCATTTTCTTTTGAACCAATTATTGTATCTACATTTTTTACAAATTCATCAGTTACGGTTTGGATTTCACCTTGAAATTTCTTAAGATCATCTTCTGAGATACCTTTTTCTTTTTCCGCAAGCTTAACGACTTCATTTTGATCACGACGACAATTACGAATTGCAACTTTTGCATCTTCACCAAGTCGTTTAATCTCTTTTACCTGCTCTTTTCTTTTTTCTTCTGTAAGGGCCGGAAATGGGATTCGAATAAGGTTGCCATCATTTGATGGGTTTACACCGATATTCGCGACGTGAATTGCTCTCTCAATTGCAGCAATTAAATTTTTATCAAATGGTTGGATTTGAAGGAGACGAGCTTCAGGAGTTGAAACTTGTCCTACTTGAGTAAGAGGTGTTGGAACTCCGTAGTAATCTACCATAATGCCATTAAGTGCACTCGCAGATGCTCTACCTGTTCTAATTCGAGTCAATTGATTCTTGAGAGAGTCAACTGCTTTGTCCATATGAACACCCATATCTACTTTAATTTCATCAATCACTACTCTCTCCTAATATTAGTTATTTGTTACTTTTGTTCCGATATCTTCACCCATAACAACACTTTTCATGTTACCAACTTTAAATGTATCAAAAACGATGATATCAACATCATTTTCCATGCACATGGCAAAGGCGGTTGAGTCCATCACTTTTAGCCCTTGATTAAGTGCTTCAGTAAATGACAGCTTATCGTATCTTACGGCATCAGAATGCTTTGCCGGATCTTTATCGTATACTCCATCTACCTTTGTTGCCTTCAGTAACACTTCGGCACCTATCTCACATGCCTTAAGTGAAGAAGCAGTATCTGTTGTAAAATATGGGTTGCCAGTACCGCCTCCAAAAATTACAACATTTCCTTCATCTAGATACTGTTGAGCTTTTCGATAAGTATAGTGCTCACCAATAGCATCCATATCTATAGTCGTCATCAGCTTGGCCTTAATTCCAGTTCGAGTGAGCTTATCACACAAGGCAATTGAATTAATGATAGTTGCCAACATTCCCATATGGTCAGAAACAGAACGATCCATCCCATCGGCAGCTCCCGCTACTCCACGATGAATATTTCCTCCACCAATTACAATTCCAACTTCAGTTCCCATCTCCACAAGGGACTGGATATCAGAGGTGAAATTTTCAAGTATTTCGCCAGAAATACCATGTCCTGACTCTCCGGCCAGGGCCTCTCCCGATAGTTTAAGTAAAATCCGCTTATACTTCATAAAGACTCCAAATTATAATGATTTTGACTATTTTCACCGTTCAAAGTGTTGTCGTCAAGGTACATTTCGTCATCCCGCGAGACTGACTGCAGCAATTAAATTCCAATTACGACATATTAATAATTCCTTATGCTCTAAAAATAAAAAAGACCTCATATTGAGGCCTTTTTCGTATATTTAAATATTACTAGTGATTTATTACTTTGCAGTAAGCTTCGCTACTTCATCAGCAAGATTATCTTCCTTCTTTTCAATTCCCTCACCAAGACGGAACATTTCGAAAGACTTTACATCTACACTACTACCAATTTTCTTTGCCGCATCAGCAATATATTTCTTAACAGCGCTATCTGGTTCCATAACAAACTTCTGCTCTAGAAGACATACTTCTGAGGCAAGCTTTGAAATTTTTCCTTGAAGGATCTTTGCAATCATTGCTTCTGGCTTACCTTGCTCGATAAGTTGAACCTTATAGATCTCTTCTTCACGCTTAATGAAGTCCTGATCCATATCTTCACCCTTAAGGAATTTCGGAGCTGCCGCAGCAACATGCATTGCTACATTTTTAGCAAGCTCTTGAGCATCAGAATTTCCACTGAGGTCAGCATCAGATGAAAGTTCAACTAGAACACCGATCTTTCCACCGTGTACGTAACTTCCAATAATTCCTTTACCACCAAGCTTAACAAACTTAGATCTTCTGAAAGAGATTTTTTCCCCAAGCTTAAGTGTAAGCTGAGTTACGTCTTCTTTTAGCTTCCCTTCGTCAGCATTAAAAGTCCCTTCAGTTTCAATTGCATATTTTGCCACGTCACCTGCGAAACCAACAAACGCATCGTTCTTTCCTACGAAGTCTGTCTCACAGTTAACTTCAACCATTGCAGCACTACCATTAGCAAGTTCAATTGCGATAACACCTTCTGCAGCGATACGACTTTGCTTCTTTTGAGCTGCAGCAAGTCCCTTTGTTCTTAGGAAGTCGATTGATTTTTCCATGTCGCCATCACATTCTGTAAGTGCTTTCTTACAGTCCATCATTCCTGCGCCACTTTTCTCTCTTAGTTCTTTTACGTCTTTTGCAGTAATTGCCATTTCAGCGCCCTCACAAAAAAAAGAACAATCGAACTGCGTTAGCGACCCGATTGTCTTTTGATATTAAAAAATTAAATTAATTACTCTTCTGTACCTTTAAGGTCGATGTCATTCTCAAACTTAGAGATGATTTCGTTCTCAAGAGCTGCATCTTTTCCTGCCCCATCTTGCTTCTTACCTTTAGTATTTCTTGATCCTTCAGAGACTGAATTCGCAAAGTATGAAGTGAAGAGAGAGATTGACTTGATAGCATCATCATTACCTGGAACAACATAATCAATTCCAGTCGGATCACAGTTTGTATCTGTGATTGCTACAATAGGAATATTAAGGTTGTTTGCTTCTTGAATAGCAATTTTTTCAGCACTTGGATCAACAATAAAGATCGCTCCTGGAAGCTTTCTCATATCCTTGATACCACCAAGGTTTTTCTCAAGCTTTGCCATATCTTTTTCAACTTTTGATTGCTCTTTCTTTGTTAGAAGTCCGAAATCACCAGTTTCTTTCATTTTTTCAACTTTTCTAAGCTTATCTACTGAAAGAGTAATTGTCTTATAGTTTGTAAGCATTCCGCCTAACCATCTGTGTGTTACATGAAAAGCACCACAGCTTGATGCTGCGTCTCTCATTGCCTGAGATGCTTGTCTTTTTGTTCCAACAAAAAGAACTGGCTTGCCTTCAGATGCTGTTTTCTTCAGAAAGTCATATGCTTTCTTAGCAAGTGGGATAGTTTTTGCAAGGTCGATAATGTAAATGCCATTTCTCTCACCAAAAACATATTTTTTCATTTTTGGGTTCCACTTGTGTGTTTGGTGCCCAAAGTGTGCTCCTGCTTCTAGTAACTCAGTCAATTGTAAATCTGCCATTTTTTCTCCTTAAAAAGCGATTTGATGGTTTTCTTATCCCCCCCTTGCTACTTTCAATGAAAATAGACCACCAAGCGAGGAGATTGATTATTTTGGCACTATTTGCCGAATTACATAAATAACACAGCTTACTGTGGTCGACAAGAGGGTTCAAATGACTTTTTTGATACTTAAAAAACTAGACTAATACATCTCTGGGTTTACTGCCTCGCGCGGGTCCAATAACTCCATTATTTTCCATCTGATCTACGATTTTAGCCGCTTTAGGATATCCTATCCCCATAGTTCGCTGAAGCATTGATGCACTAACTACACGTTTTTGCATAGCAATTCCCATTGCCTCATCATAACGATCGTCGAGCTTTCCTTTTCCGCCTGGAATAGTGACAGTCACATCTCCTGGCCCGCCTTCATCTCCTCCGTTCTCAAGAAAGGCCATGGCCGTTGGCATAAAGGTTGTTGGAAGCTTGGTCAGACTTTCCACCAGTTCTCCAACTTGTGCATCACTAATATATGCACCATGGGCACGTCGCAAGGACACACCTTTTAGAAAAAGCATATCTCCCATCCCTAGAAGCTTTTCAGCTCCCATTGAGTCCAAGATCGTACGGGAGTCAGTTCCAGTGATTACCTTAAAAGATACACGACTCGGAAAGTTTGACTTAATATTACCAGTTATAACTTTAACGGAGGGGCGTTGAGTCGCTATAACAAGATGGATACCAGCAGCACGAGCCTTAGCGGCAAGTCTATTGACGTAAACCTCGATTTCTTTACCAGCCTTTGAAAGCATCAAGTCTGCGAATTCATCAACAACAACAACGATAAATGGAAGGTGATAGCCTTCTTCGTCGGCAGTTCCATCATAATGCTGGTGTATATTGCCCAGCATTTCGGGAGTAGCTAGGTCTAGTTTGCTATTAAAGTCAGTTACGCTACGAACCCCAAACTCTTTCATAATAGAGTAGCGCCTTTCCATCTCCTGAACGGCCCAAAGAAGAGAAACAGCTGCCATTGAAGGCTCAGTAATTACAGGTAAGGCAAGATGAGGAAGCTCTTGGTAGAGTGTCAATTCAATATGCTTCGGATCAATTAAAATTAATTTTAAATCTCGTGGATGCCTTTTAACCAACAACGAAATAAGAAGGGTATTGATAAAAACAGACTTACCAGAACCTGTGTAACCAGCGACGAGCATGTGAGGCATTTTTGAAAGATCCTCAATCATCACATCACCAAAAGCATCTTTTCCCATCGCAATTGGAAGAGCATGCCGGTTATCTTCAAATATTTGGCTATTGATGATTTCATCAAGATAAATTAGTTCGCGGGGATCTCGAGGAACTTCAATACCCACTGTTGTCTTGCCCTCCATCGGGTAAACAATACGAACAGGCACCCCTTTGAGCGCAAGAGTCAAATCATCAGAACGACTCGAAACTTTAGATACCTTGACTCCAGGGCCAAGTTCTAACTCAAACGTATCAACAACAGGGCCCTTCATAACATTGACAATTATTCCGGAAATATCAAACTCGGAAAGCTTTGTTTCTAAGATACTTATAATCTCACCGAAGTACTCATCTGGAACTTTATTGAGAGCAGGAGGACGCTTCTCATTGAGGCCTGCAACAAGCTTCTTGTATTCATTTGGATCTGTGGCCTTATCATTTTGACGTTTTCTTTGCACCTGTAGCATTTTACGATTTTGATCTTCACTCGGTGCAGCTTCAATTTTGTCAGAAGATTTTGCTGGAGATTTTGCTGGAGATTTTTCTGCCAAATCTGATACGCCTAATGTCGTTTCATTGGCTCTGGCAGAACCAGTATCCTTACTCACTGTTACTGGTGTTTCACTTTCTTCAAACATTAGAACCTGATTTTCTGCAGCTCTAACTTGTGATGATTCAGCAGAAGAAAGGGTAGAGTCAGCTGTCTTTTTTTTAAGGATGGAAGCAAAACTCAACTTATCTTTTATTGGTGCTATTTTCTTGGGAGCTTTCTCACTTCCCTTTAGAAGTGATGAGAGCTTAGTTTGAATAAAATTAGCAAAAGGTATCCTACTTTTCCCAGCAGACCTATATTTGTCAGTAGGGTCTCGGTGGGTAACTTTTTGTCTCAATTCAATTAAATTCTGTGGGACCTGCCCAACGGTTTTCGCACTTTGAAGGACTCGATCCTTAAAGCTTGCTCGAAAGGCACCTGCAAGGAAGCCAATTAAACAGATAAAATCAAATAGTAGCGCAAGAAAAATCCCGACCTCTTGCCGGAGAACTACTCCCAATCCTTCTCCAACCATTGATGGCGAAAAGATATAAGACGTAAAGAGGCAAACACCCATCAGAGGAAGAACAGTGATGGAATCGATGACATGATCTCTTCTGGAGAAAAGAAATGAGTAAAAAAGTGTAAAAATGAAAAATACTGCCAAAACCCAAAGGCCCGTAAAGTATTCGACATAAATAACAAAGGAACTTAGATAATATGAAAAAAAGCCCACAGAATCTGTTGATGAGCTGATTTGAAAAACATTATCTCCGAATTGGCCACCAAACGAAAAGGCGAGTACACAAATTAGTGACAATACGAATATTATAAAGAGTTCTATCTTCTGGATTTTTGCATTCATCCTTATATTTTTAACTATTTATTGGCCTTTGACCAGTACGAATAGCGCACTGTCCAAGCAGAACAATCAATATCGAGTAACACCTATTTACAGATAGCTTAATTATTTTATTCAGTTACCGAAAAGCCACAAGGGAACTAAGTTATTCTAGAGGATTTCTATGTCAAAGCTATTACCGATTTTTACTATATGGTCATTGTTCTTTTCGCAAGTTTCACTTGCAGTAGACTTTACCCTAGAAAAAGACTTTGCACTCAGGCAGGCCTCAGCTGGAGGGCTAACAATACTTGAAAATCTCCCTAAGGGAACTGTTGTCCGTATTCCTGATCATTTTTTTGGGAAAGATCTTAAAGGAAAAATGAAAGATGAGATTGCTCTCATAAACTGGCTAAAAAAAGCAGGCGTCTTAAAGAAATTTGTAACAAAATCTGGTGTCGTGAAACGAGATTACTTCTTCCCGATTGAAGTTGTAAGTTCCCCGGATAAAAGTATTTCAAGTGGCAAAAGTGGAGAAATTGCAATTCGCCACCTGGCCATGAAGAATGGACTTCAATTAGTTACTGTAACAGACACTCCTCTAGTAAAAGCAAGCAATGTAAAAAATCCACCCAAGAAAACAGATAATTGTAGCCAATGCAAGACCCAAACGCAGGGTCAACAACTCTACTCTGATATCAAGGGACAACTTCAATCGATTTTTCAGAAAATTAAAGAGGGTGCTCAGGACAAAGTGAACTCGAAGAACTATTCCGATATCTTTATTAAAAATTTCAACAAAACATGTGGAATGGACTTCCATCTATTCTTAGGAGAACTAAAAAAAGAAGCTCATGCACAAGGGATACCTCCAGAGATTCTCCTGGGCATAATGTCACAAGAATCAGAAGGTAAGTGCGATGCCGAACATAAAGATGCTAATGGCACTTATAGTGTTGGAATATTTCAAATAAATACAGGTAGCACTAAGTTAAAATACGCTGATCTCAAGGATCCTCGCACAAACATGAATGAGTCAATCCGTATATTAGTCAATAAATACAAAAGAGTTAATGGAGCAAAACCCATTCCTAAAGAGACCTTACTAGTTTCAGATATGAATAAGCATGAACTGACAAAGTGGAAAAAAGCGCTTTCGGCCTATAATGGTGGAGAGGCACACCTTAAGCAAAGCGAACAAGATCTAGGAGCTATTAATGAGAAATATGGGCTAAGCCTGGATTCAGAAGACTGGGAAACGCGTCGTGCTTTTTACTTTAGAAAATATATTGAAGAAAATACTGATGCCAAGTTTAACAATAAGCAAAGCTATAAACGCTCAACTAACAATTCAATCGCCAATCTGATCTACGTTGAGTCTATCCTAGGAATGGATGAAATAAGTGGATCCCTTGCTGCGAGCTGGATACCCGAGCTTACACCCGAAATAAAAAAAGAAATCACGATAGAAGAGGATCAGAAACGTAGAGAAGATCAAATAAAAAAACGAGTCAAAGAGGAACAAGAAGAAGAACGAAAGCAGAAGCAACTTGCAGATGAAAAGCATAAGGCAGAAGAGAAACGAAAAAGGCTTGAAGCACAACGACATAACTTAAAGGAAGAAAAAAAACGACTTGATAATGAACAAAAGCTTCGCGAAGAAGAATTAAAACGTATCAAGAGTGAAGAAGAGCGCGATAAAGAAAGGGAAAAAATACGCTTACAAGAGGAGCAAAAGCGCAGAGAAGAGAAAATAAGAAAAGCAGAATCGGAGAAGCAGCGCCTTGAAGTAGAGAAAAAAAATAAAAATGACGCCGATGCGATCAATCGTGCAGAAAAAGCAATTAGTGACTTTAACCTAAGGATTGAAGAAGACAGGATAAAGCGTGAAGCAGAGTATACTAAGCGCCGTGAAGAATATGAAAAAAAACAGGTACAAGATTTTGCAAAATGGCGACAAAAAGAGAATGAATTAGAACGCATCCGCCTAAAGCAAGAAAAAATTATTGAGCTTAATCAACAAAATACTGAAGTTGATCGACTTAATAATTCCAAAGCTGATCATTTAGACAATACATTAAGAAAGTTCAGCAGAACTACAATTTTTGGAATTGCAAGACTGAAGTATGATCTCAAATTTAGAAATACTAATAAGAAATATGCTCAAAAATGTACTGTCAAAATTCAATCATTTTATAATCAGGTAAATGATGAAGATGAGCACACCTTTATTCTTAAGCCTGGTCAATCTAAAGAAATTGATGGAACCCTCAAAAAACCATGGGTTGCACAGGGCGGAAGAGTTATTGAGGCCTGTGAGTTTCTTCCAAACACTCATAACAAATAGGAACAATTGTAATAGTACACAAGGAACTATTTGTATTTTCACCCAGTTTATAGAGTCGATAGCAAAACCATT
>JAGLCH010000127.1 GCA_023146355.1 Bacteriovoracaceae bacterium
TCCAAAGTTAAAATTTTCAAAGAGGGAGTTCTAATCAGTGAAACTTTTACTTCTTATTATTCTCCTCACTAGTTCTTCTCAATCTTTTTCAGCTTGTAAATTATGGTTTAACTCTGATCTTCAGAGTTCGTATTCTCTAAATGCTAGCACTAGACTTCCCGTTTTATTTTCAGTGAAGTCCAACAAAAAAACGAATTGCGCCCATTTTATAGGGGTTACTTCTGGGTCAACAAGCTATACAAAGCGCCGTCTTTTAAATCAGACTCATCCCGAATATCTTCCTTTTCAGCTTTATCAATATGATTTTGGAGGTATTTTAAAAGACGCAGGGGATGCAACGGGACGCAATATTTCTATTCCTTATGATAGTAATAAAAAAAGCTACTACCATCGAATCAAGACGGTACTCAGTATTCCATTCAAATTTGCTCCAGCTGGACGATACTCTGATTTCTACACTTTTAATGTATATCGAGGAACGCTAGATAACTTCGAGAGCAACCCCTTGGACTCAATGTCTGTTGAGTTTTACTACGAGCTTGATCGCGCTATTGCGGTTTCAGTTGTACCTTCTGGTTTGCCATTTGATTTTTATAGCACAGATCATAATCTCGATTTTGGAGTACTGAAAGTTGGAGAGACGAAACGCTTCGACATTATTGGACTTTCAAATGCCGGCCTAAAGCTCTCTGCATATTCTATTAATAATGGTGTCATGAAGGGCAGCTATGGTACGAGCAAGGTTAACTATAAGATTTCTTTCGATGGTGGAGCGTACCGCACTATGGTTGGCTCTCTCTCTGCCCCTATTCAATTTAAAACATTCTCGGGCGTCACTCCTATAAAAGGTGTAAGGGTTAAATCTAGCGTTATGATAAGTGGACTTTCGGGGGCCAAGGCCGGCGATTATTCTGATACAATTGTGATTACAGCAGCGACGGCCTACTAAGGCGCTATCACCACAATCTTTCGATAATTTATATGTGCAATAACCAGCTCATCTTCCCCTTTTTTAAGCAGTAGTTTTTTTACTGAGTCAGAGGCCGGAAAACGTCCTTTTTGTTTCTTGTAGAGCATGATTTGAAGTGGCACATCACTATTATTTTTTAATACTGTTAGTCCTTTAGATGAGAGGGTCTGGCAGTTTGTTCTTTCATTAGCAAAACCCTTCAAGCGAATTTGTGCCGCCATTGATGGTAGTACAAGCAACGAAAGAATGAATGTAATTAAGACTATTTTCCTCATACCTTATCTTATCGGTCAGGTATTGGTGAGGCTTTAGGTAAAACTATAAGTAGTGGTAAGTACTACTTCTTTTTTTTAATTTTAAGTTTTGCGGCAGTGGGATCAATGTTTTTAGGAAGAAAAATTGTTCCTATTTGTATCGTTCCTGGGAGGAAGTTTGGGAGGAGCTTTGTGGCATAATCTCTTTCCTCTAATAAATGGGTATTCTTTCCATCTGTAATGAAGAAATTATAGCGAGCTGTAATCGCATGCTTTTTTCCACTATTGTTTAACTGAAAATGTAAAAGCTTCTTCTTCTCTTTTAATTGTGATCCCGTAATCTTTCCATAGAGCTTTGGGGCCACTCCTGTTTTTGGAAGTACATATAGTGATGCCACATACTCAAAGAGAAATTTAACTCCGGTATCCCCTTTCATTTTTATTGGGAGCTGACGAACGATCATTCGGTATGGGAGTTCTTTTTCTGGTTTCTTCTCTCCAACCCAACTTACGCGTATATTCCTTTTCGAGTTTGGTTTGAGTGTAACTTGAAGGGGGTAGACCATGAAGTCTTCAGATTCTACTCGAGTCTCTTTTCCATCTTTTTTGATAAAGCGAGTTGTGATTTCAAATTCTAATGAAACAGGAGTGTCACTAGAATTTTCAATTAGAAATGTTTTAGAGCTACCTTTTCCAGCAGCTTTAAAGGTTTGAATAATTGGGGTTACGGTATAGCTGTATGCTATTGTTGAAATCAGAAATAGTACTAGGGTCAATAAGCTCTTCATATAAATCCTTAATCTTTTATTTTTACACAGTTTCTTCCGGCCTCTTTTGCTGAGTACAAAGCTTTATCGGCATCTTTGATTACTTCTTCAGGGCCTTTATCACCGCTTTGTGCAATTCCCATACTGATCGTTATCTGTACTTTCGTTCTCTTGGAAGTCGCCGTTTTTCCACGATCTTTCTTATCTCTTTCAGAATCTTGACGAATGTAGAAGTCTCGCTTAGCAAGCTTATCTCTTCCTGTATCTCCATACTCAAATGCCTCTTCTGCGCTTAGGCCCATAAAAACGGCCACAAATTCTTCTCCGCCGTAGCGATAAATTTTGGCATTTTTGGTGTTGTCACTCATGGCCGTCCCAACAACTCGCAAGACATCATCTCCTGCATCATGACCAAATGTATCGTTGAACTTTTTAAAGTGATCTATATCCATCATTCCAATTGCGTACTTTCCTGATAGTGATGACAGCATCTCGTCGAGAGCGCGACGATTAGGGATCTGAGTAAGTTCATCAATATAGACTCGCTGCCAATACATATTAAATATAGTTAAGATGTAAATTATAGCAACGGAAGTATAGGCCAGAACAATTAGCGCCATCTTTCCTGTTTGGGGAAGAGTAATATCCATTCCAATATGGCAGGCAGTAAAGATAGGAATCAGGATGATAAGAGTCGAAATTAAAAATGGAAATGCTTTTTCCTTTCTTTTGAGTACCGTTGTTGTAATTAGCATTATTAAAGGCAAGAGAACTATTTGAGGAACCTCAAAAGAGTCTAAAGCTTGAATCCCGTGAAAATATACTGCAGTAATATAGCTTGGATTGAATTCTGAGATCCATATTGCAAGTAGAAGAAAGGGAATTGTCGCAACAAGGAATTTATATATGAAATTTAGGCCGAGTAAACGCATCTCTCTCATCAGAAACATCAAAGCGATGCCGAGTGGAAATGCCATTGAAATAATCTCGAAATAGCGAGTAGTGGTAATTCCAGTGACTTCAAACACCTCTGGATTAAGGGAGAAGTGATACATAGCTGTAAGTAGGCCCGCAGAGATTAATATGCGGGTTTGATTGAGTTTTAGGCCTAAAATTCCCACAGAAATTAGAGCGAGGTAATTGAAGTACTTAAAAAGAAAGGTCATGGATTCTTCAAATACAGGAAGTGCCGCTAGGTTTGGAATGAGATAACAAACTAGGGGGATGATACCAAGTCCTAAGTATAAAACGATTGAAAACTTAAGCTTATTCAACTTCTCTCTCCGTGAAATATGTTTAAG
>JAGLCH010000128.1 GCA_023146355.1 Bacteriovoracaceae bacterium
ATGATGATGGAAGTAGTTCAATAAACTTTCAAGCTAGCGATGTGGATGAAACCACCCCAATGGTTGAAACAGATGAGGATGCTACAGGGGGATTTACTGTAGACCTTTCTGCTGCTGATGATTCTGAAGTTGCCTCTGGACCAATTGAGTTTGGTTATAAAGCTGATGATGATAACGGTGCCGAGCACGCAGGAAATACCACAGAGTTTTCTGTTGATGGAGATGAAGAAGAAGATGATGAAGAGGAAATTGATTTTTCCACTGGTGCTGATGAGGAAGAAGTTGATGATGATGAAGAAATTGATTTTTCCACTGGTGCTGATGAAGACGATGAAGATGATGAAGAGGTAATTGATTTTTCCACTGGTGAGAGTGAGGACAATGATTTTGAGTTATCAGACGATGAGGATATAGATCTCTCTGATGATAAAGACAGCGCAATAGAAATTCCGAAGGACCTTCCAGAGGATGATATTCCAACTCCTGAAGCTGATAAGAGTGTTACCAAAACAGTTCTCAACTGCGATGAGCTATCACAGGCCCCTGTTCAGGAAAGGCCTGCTCAAGCTACGATTATTCGCAATAAAATTGATTATACATTCGATGAAAATGAAATGGTACGTTTGCAGTTGACCATTAGAAGCATGAAAGAAGAGAGAGAGATGTTCATCGCTGACGTGGACGTGCTGAAGTCGACAAAAGCGGAACTAGAGCAAAATAACCTAGGTCTTAAGGCCGAAGCTGATGATTTGAAAATTGAATTGGCACTTTTGAAAAAGAGGCATGGAGAGCAAATTGAAGAGGCAAGCTATCAGCTACGATTAAGTGAAGATCGAAAGATCTTAAATGAAGAACGAGTTCGTAAAATGCAGATAGATTTCGATCAACTCAATCAAAAAGTCCGCATTGACCTTAATAAGGTGACGCATAAGGAAAAAGAGTTAGAGTCACAGCTTGAATTGATCAAGATGGATTCTGATGCTCAAATTAAGGGGCGTGATCAGAAAATAATGGAACTGAAGCGTAAAATTGACTCACTAGAATTTAATATGGAAAATATGGCAATAAAAGAGCAAAAATCAAAAGATGACCATGAGAAAGTTGAGATCAGAGTTCAAAAAGTAATGAAGACTTTAAAGGGCACGATGAAACTTCTTGAAGATGATATTGATTTTGCAATTACTGATCGCAATAAGGGTGATAACATTTAAAAATGTTTGGTTTTAAAAAAGGTAAATTGTCGAGTAAAGATAAAGTTCCAACAAGAGAGTTTGTTTCTCTATTGGAATTTTTACTTAATGAGGCGGATGACCGGTCATTTGAAGGGCTTTTTCTCAGTGTTGAGCGGTATCTTCAAAACTATTACCAAGCAAGTAATTTGCTTGTTTTTTCAACTCCAACTAATGACAAAACGCGTTCCATTGCTGATTCCTACAGGACGGTATTTAACCGTGAAAAAGTAGGGACTGAAATTCCTAATGCTGAGGTTGCAATGGCCATTTCAATGTGGGATGAGCATCAGCTTGAAGGAAGTATTTCATTTTCCCACGAGCGAGATCACTACTATTCCTTTGTTCTCGGAGATTGGGATGGACAGCGCTACTTCTGTCTATTTAGTACTACCTCTGAGAAGGCGATTCAAAATGAGATCCTCTTTTATCTAAGCAGCTTTGTATCTAAAGGGCTTCGCACGGCCTATGAGTGGAGGGCCCTTAAAGAAGAGAACTCTCTTATTCATATTGATGATGTAACCGGCCTTTACAATCAAAGAAAGCTAATCCTTGATCTCAATGAACTGATTACGCTCTATAGCCGTTTTTCAAAATCATTCGTAGTGCTCTTTATTGATATTGACCACTTTAAAGATGTAAATGATAACTACGGACACCTTGTGGGAACGCAAATTCTCAAAGAGCTCAGTAGAGTTTTTAGGGATAAAATGCGCGATACTGACTACATCTATCGATATGGTGGTGATGAGTTTGTTATTATTTTGCCCGACTGCTCATCAAGTACTGGGCATAAGATAGGTGAACGTCTTTTAAATATCATTCGAAATCATACATTCGAACTTGATGGTATTGGTGATTTTAAACTATCTGTTTCAATTGGAGTTGCTTCATTTCCTAAAGATTCAGGGGACTGGAAAGGTATCCTCGAGATAGCGGATAAGATGATGTATAGTGCAAAACATCAAGGTCGTAGCCGAGTATGTCTAGCTGGCCAACTTTTTGAATAGGAATTAAATATGCTCGTTTTAGTTGTGAGTGATTTTCACCTGGGCAAAGGTAGTTACCTGAGTAATGGGCAGCTTAATATTCTTGAAGATTTTCATGAAGATGAACGATTTTCTGAATTCCTTGAGCATCACAGTACTGGAACTCACTACCTCTCTGAAGTTCATCTTGTTTTAAATGGTGATATCTTTAATCTCATTCAGATTGATGTCGATGGAGTGTTTTCTCATATCCTAGACGAAGAAACGACCATCAAGCAGATAGATATAATCCATGAAGGTCATCGTCTCTTTTTTGATTCTTTAAAAGGATTTGCTTCAAGACCCAATAAAAAACTTACATATGTTATTGGAAATCACGATGCTGGGATGATGTTTGAGGGAGCGCAGAAACGCTTTTCAGAGATTATTGGTCAAGAAGTTGAGTTTTGCATGAGCAAGAATATCAACGGAATATATATTGAGCATGGGCACCGTTTTGAGGCAGTAAACTTCATTCCCCATGACCGATATTTTATTGAAGGACCTTTAGGAGAAAAGATTTTAAACCTTCCTTGGGGAAGTCTGTTTTGTATTTCTTTACTTCCAGTTCTAAAAAAAGAGAGGCCTTTCATTGATAAAGTTAGACCTCTTGCTGCCTATGTTAAGTGGTGTATCTTTCACGACCCATTTTTCTTTTTTAAAATTCTCTACGTAATGATTAAGTATATTTTGGCCTCGAGTATTTCGGCATATACTAAAAATAATACGAGCTTTTTAACGACCTTGAGCATTATTTCTCAAGTTACAATTTATCCTCGTTATGCAAAGCACTCTAAAAAGATTTTAGATGGTAACCCTGAACTTAAGGCCGTAATCATGGGTCACTCCCATGTTCTTGAGTGGCGTCGTTTTTCAGAATGTCGCTATTACTTAAATTCTGGAACTTGGAATACTATCCCTTCAGTCAATCCCGGAATGTACGAAAACATTAAGAAACTAAGTTATATTCATGTGGACTTTCACGCTAAAAGTGGAACCTTTAGGGAGATTGCGGTTAAAGAGTGGCGTGGTAAGTGGCGTCCATACCGCGATGAAATATCTATTTCACTGTAAGATAAGGCCCTACCTGAGGGCCTTATCTTTTAGTATCTTTTTTTGCAGATGGGGACTCTGTAGCCAAAACCAAAACTTTTGGCATTAAGTTTTATAATGGGACAGAATTGAAATCTCTTAAATTCAGAACGTGTGTAGAGCCCATAAACTTTATTCACTTCTTCTTCCGAAAATCCCTTCTCAATCAGGTCTTTAGTACTTAGCCTATAGCTCAGCATCCCCTCAAGCATTGCATCGAGCCTTTCGTAGGGTGGAAGGCTTTGTGAATCTTCTTGCCCCTCTCGAAGTTCAGCAGAAGGTGGTCTCGTGATAATTCCTTCGGGAATAATATTTTCAAACTTTTTATTGATGTATTTTGCTAGAGTGAAAACATTTGATTTGTAGATGTCGCCAAGGACACTGATAGCACCAACGCTATCTCCATATAGGGTCGAGTAACCAACTGCTATTTCTGATTTGTTGGAAGTATTGAGTACCATCGAGTTCTTTTGATTGGAGTGGGCGTAGAGTAGTGCTCCTCTCATTCGCGATTGAATATTTTCATCTGCGAGTCCCTCCATACTCTCTTTGAAATTCTCTTTGTAAGAGTTTCTGATAGCACTGTGGAAGAACTTAATGGGGAGTGATGTAAGTCTTATCCCTAAATTTTTACAGAGCTCAAATGAGAGCTCATAGCTCATTGTGGCAGAATATAGTCCAGGCATGTAAATTGCTTCAACTTCCTGACCCTCTTCTAATATTATTCTAACAATGGTGAGAACCAGAGCAGAATCCATCCCGCCAGAGAGTGCCACTAAGAACTTTTTAAAGCCACACTTTTTAGCGTATTCCTGAATCCCAAAGCGAAGAGCTAATAGTGCTTCCTCGCATTCTTTGTCTGTCCACTCGTTGAGAGTTGGTGGGGTTCCTGGTTTAAGCTCTGCTTTAAATAGAGACTCCCAGGTGTTTGTCATTTCATATGGTTTATTGCTTTTTGCCTTTTCTTCACTAAAAAGAGGGATTTCAATCTCTTTATAATCTGGAGCAAAGCGTTTTAGGCCATCAATAACATTGTCTCCGGCAACAACAAAACTTCCTCCATCAAAAAGTATCTCATCTTCTCCGCCGACTTTATTGACGTAGATAAATGGAGCATGAAGTAATTTTGAGATCTCGCTGCCGCGCTTAATTCTCTTTTGGTCTTTTCCGATGTGCCATGGGCTGGCAGATAGGTTCACCACAAGGTCGACCTTAATGTTTTTCTTCTCAGCATATATTTTTAGATCTAGTCCCGGATCAATTGGATGCATTGAGCTAGGCCACATATCCTCACAGATCATAATGGCAATGTTTTTGCCATTGATCTTCTCAATCGCGCATTCATCTCCAGGGTGGTAGTATTTCTCTTCATCAAAAATGTCGTAGTTGGGAAGTAGTCTCTTGGTGTAAATTGGCCTTAGCTCAGATCCAGCTTCGGCCTTAAAAGCAACATTACGAATTTGAAGAGGAAGTCCCTCTTGATCCATAGTGTAGTCAAGGCCTCCGATAAGACAAGTAATCCCTTTTTCCTTTCTCTTTTTCAAAAACTTATTGATTTCAGAGACAGTTTCTAGGTAGCGATCAATAAACTGCTTATGTAAGCAAATATCTTGTAATGGGTAGCCTGTTAAAAACATCTCAGGAAAGAGGTGTAGGCCTTCTTTTTTTTCTTCAAAAATTTTAAACAGATAGTCTCTAGCGCTGTCAAAATCAGCTATTGTAAAGTTTGTTTGGTGAAGATGAATCTTCATGATGCCTCCATGTGTCATTCGGCTTTGCGTTGACGGTAAACATTTCATTGGGTAAAACGTAAGCTACTAATTTTCGGAATTTTATAGCACTAACATGAGAAAAAAGCATGCCTGAAAACTTGAATATAACCAATAAAAAAATACTAGTTATCGGAGCTGGTTTATCTGGGTCTGAAGCTGCTTGGTATCTGGCCAATCATGGGGTTCAGGTCATTTTAGCTGAAACTAAGACCATAAAGCGTAATCCGGCCCAAACCATGGACCATTTTGCTGAGCTTGTTTGCACGAACTCACTTAAGGCCAATAATATAGACTCTGCCCACGGAATTTTAAAGAGTGAGATGAAGGCCTTTGGTTCAATTATAGTCGAAGCTGCTGAAAAACACGCTGTTCCGGCAGGAATGGCACTGGCCGTTAATCGTGAGGATTTCTCAAGTGAAGTCACTTCTATGCTTAAGGCCCACCCTTTGATTGAAATTATTGAAGTTGATGTCTCTAATCCGATTGAGCTTCAGGAGAAGCACGGCGCTGAGTACACTATTATTGCTTCAGGTCCTTTAACTACTGATCCTCTTCAAAAATGGATAACAGAAAATATCTCAGGGGACGATTTTTACTTCTACGATGCAATTGCTCCAGTTGTTGATGCTGATTCACTAAATTTTTCAAAGCTCTATTACAAAGATCGCCACACCCCAGTTTCTGAAGAAGAGGGAGTTGAGGCCGATTATCTCAATGCCCCCCTTGATAAGGAAGAATATCTAACGTTTGTAAAAGAGCTTCAAGATGCTGAGAAGGTTCCTCCACAGGGCTTTGAAAACTACAAGTTTTTTGAGAGTTGCCTTCCTGTTGACACCATGGCAGAGCGTGGGATTGATACTCCACGCTTCTCCTGTATGAAGCCAATTGGGCTTGAGCTTCCCGATGGAACTAGGCCCTATGCCGCTGTTCAGTTGCGCAGAGAAAATCTACTTGGGAGTGCCTTTAATTTAGTGGGCTTTCAAACAAAATTAACTTACGGCGAGCAGAAGCGAGTCTTTAGAATGATACCCGGCCTTGAAGATGCTGAGTTCATTCATTTAGGTTCAATTCATCGTAACTCTTTTCTCAATACTAAAAAACTTTGTAACCAAGACTTCTCATCTATTTCATTCCCAAGCTTATATTTTGCTGGGCAAATCTCTGGGGTCGAAGGCTACACAGAGTCTGCATCAATGGGGATTTATGTAGCAATACAGCTCCTTCGTAAAATGAAAGGGGAAGAGCTTCTAAGGTTTCCAGTTGAAACTGGTATGGGTGCCCTAGTTAACTACATCTTTACTGCTCCCAAGCCCTCTCCTTCAAATATTAATTTTGGCCTCCTTCCCAGTGTTGTTTTGACCAAAGAGGAGCGCCGTAATAGAGTATTAAGAAAGAAGATTAAGAAAAAGAAAGCAGCGGATAGAGCTGTTAAAATATTTGATGAATTTAGATCGACCTTAGGTGAATAATGACCAGAGTTACATTTCCTGAAAAGTATGATGATTTAGTATTTCTTATTGCCGGAGCAGCTGGATTCGTTCCGGGTCATGTTTCAGAGTTCTTTTTAAACAAAGGGGCAACTGTAATCGGTATAGACAACTTTATCACTGGAAGTCGTGAGAATATTGAACTCCTTTCAAAATATGATAAGTTTAAATTTTATGAAGCAAATATATATGAGGGACTTCCCGATCTAACGAATCAGAAAGTTGATTTTATTTTAAATTTGGCATCTCCTGCATCTCCAATTGATTTTGAAATCATCCCCATCGAGATCATGAGAACAAATTCCGAGGGCTCTCTTGCTCTTCTTGAGTTGGCAAAAGTTAAGGGTGCACGTTTTTTAGAGGCCTCCACTTCAGAGGTTTACGGAGATCCTGAAATTCATCCTCAAGTTGAAACCTACTTTGGAAATGTAAATACTCTAGGGCCTAGAGCTCCTTACGATGAATCAAAGAGATTTGCAGAAGCAATGACAATGAGCTTTCATCGTAAATACGGCGTTGATACTCGCATCGTTCGTATCTTTAATACTTATGGACCAAGAATGCGCGCCAATGATGGTCGTGTAATTCCAAACTTCATCAATCAGGCACTTCGTGGTGAAGATATCACCATCTATGGAGACGGTTCACAAACGAGATCTTTCTGTTTTGTTACCGATCTTGTGAACGCCATACATAATGTTCTTTTTAGTCATGATGTAACACCTTTTAATATCGGAAACCCCGATGAATACTCTGTTAAGGACTGTGCTGAAATTATAGTCAAGGCACTTAATAGTACATCTAAGATTGTTTATATGCCTCTTCCTCAGGATGACCCAAAGAGGCGTCGCCCAAATATTGATAAACTTCAGGCCGTTTGCGATTACACTCCTGAAGTTTCATTTGTTGAGGGACTACGCCAGACAACAGAATTTTTTAAAAAGGGCCTATAGATTTATGGTGTCAGCATTTGAAAAACGTCCCAAACTTTTAACTCCCTTTGTTGTTATTCTTTTTATGCTCGATACTTTGAGCTATTTAGACACTCCTGATCTAGCTCCCGTCCAAGCGGTAGGACTTATCGCTTTAACTCTGCTCATGCTTCCATTTTATATTGGGCTTTACATTGGCAAAGATTGGGCAAGGTGGACTATGGTTACCCTTTTGTCTCTTACAATTGGGGTCATGGCATTCTCTTTTTTCAGGGGAGACATATCAGCGGCAAACGATTGGCAGATGGTGTTTTACTCATCTGAAGCTCTGTTCTCATTTCTTTTTATTATTTGGGTCTTTCTACCAATACCTGCAAGATTTTTCAGAGATCGAAGGGATTCAATCTCCTTTGACTTAATTCCAAAACCTGCATCAATCCTTCGAAAGTTTGGGGCATTTTGGATAGACATCTTAGTTGCATTCATTGTGTTTGTTTTGATCGAGAGAGTCTCCTTTATAATTACTCCCGCTGCATGGATGAAGCTAGTTGCGGCCTCAAGTGCACTTGTCTTTTACGTGGTATTAAATTGGAAAAATGTAGGCGTAGGTCAACTGCTCTTTAAAGTTAAAACCGTATCTAGGTCTGGTGGGACTGTCGCTCTCTGGAAGCACGCACTCCGGCCAGTCTATGCTGTATTATTTAGCTTTATTTCTGTAGGGCTCTGTCTCGCAGATACCCATCATAGGGGAATCCACGACTACATTTTTGGTACAGTAGTCGCTAGACGTTAAGCTTTCATTCCCTGAACGTGAATGGTCTGAGTTGGGAAAGCAAACTCTACTCCCAGTTCATTTCCTTTTCTCAAAACACTCATAAGTAGTTTATGTCTCTCTTCAAGCTCCTCAGGATAGTCTGGAACGATGAAGAATACATAAAGCATGATATCTAGAGAATAGGCGCCCATGTTATTAAAGCTCACGTAGAACCGATCCTTTCGAATGTTTTCCGTTTTCATGATGATTTCTTTAATCGCCTCACAGAACTTTTCTAAGGTGTCTGGATGGGTGTCGTATTGAACTCCAACTGTAGTTTTAAAGCGCCTGAAGTTTCTCTGGCCATAATTGTCGATGGAGATATTCGTAAGCTGTCCGTTGGGAACAGTGATTAAAGAGTCGTAAAATGTTCTGATCCGTGTGCTTCGAAGGCCGACCTCCTCAACAATTCCTTGAACTCCATCTCCAATTTGTACCCAGTCTCCAATTCTAAAAGGGCGATCAACTAATACTGTGATGGAACCAAAGATATTTGAAATGGTGTCTTTTGCAGCAAGAGCAAATGCGATACCACCAATTCCAAGACCGGCAACAATACCTTTCATATCAAGGGTTAGGCTATCTCCGATATAAATGCCGCCAATAGCAACAATAAAAAATTTCGCAGACTTCCGTAAAAGAGGAACTAGAATATCATCAAATTTATTATCACTTTCTTTTGCTTTTCTCTCAAAAAAGACTGAAAGTACGTCGACCAACGTATGAGCTGTGAGCACAACTGCTACAGCAAAAACAATAAGGGCGCCGCGATGGAGGACAGAGTCAATATTTTCCTTAAATGGGAAGGCCTTAACTGTAATAATCCATATTGCCGAATTAACCATCAGTCCAAAGGCACGTTTGAATTTTTTTACTTTTTTCTCATTGAGCGTTGAATCTCTATCAAGTTTTTTAATAAAAATGCGAGCAGTATAATAAACAGCTGTTTTTTCTATGATTTGTGAGGTGACAATAATCGCAGCAATAATGATCCAGTGCCAGTTTGGCATAACGATTATCTCATTCTCAAGCCATGTGGGCATGTTTGCTGATAGTGTATTGAAAAACTCAGTTATCTGCATAATATTACCTTCTATCAAAAAATAGGGATGTAATGAATAATTATAAAATAATTTTATAATTATTCTAGAGGAATATCTATGGCCGACATAAAAGTCCTACTTAAAGATGACTATTTAATTCGAGAGAAGTCTGAGAGTACAGAGATGTACTATCTTAAAGATGGCACCTTGGGAGTCTATAAAATTAAAGGTGATCAAGAGGTTCAAATAGAAACTATCTATTCTGGAGAAATTGTAGGAGAGATGTCATTTCTCGACAAAAATCCTAGATCAGCTTCTGTTAAGGCCCTTACTGATGCTACGGTGGCAGTAATTCCAAGAGAGCAGTTTGATTCATTTATGGAATCTCTTCCTGCATGGTTCAAAGCTTTGATTAACACGTTACTTCAGCGCCTGCGAAAGGCGAATGCAAGAATTAAGATTTAAAACCAAATTGTATATTTTTTAAAGATTCTACTTTTTTCCTCTTCGGGAAAAGAGTTGCCGTCTATTGATAAGTGGTTGAGACCTGATAGTTCATCAATAGTGTCGGGGAGAGCTTTAAGATTATTTCGGTCGAGATTTAAACGAGTAAGCATCTTCAATTTCCCAAAGCTACTTGGGAGAATTTCTAAATTATTTCCAGAGAGATCAAGAGTATCAAGATACTCAAAGTCACCAATCCATTCTGGTAAAGTCACTAAAGAGCTATTTGTAAGCTGAAAGTTTTTAAGGGCAATACATGTGGGGTTAACCTCAGGTAGCCGCTCGAGTGAGCAGTTTTTAAGTTTCAGTATCCTTAGTAGAGGTAATAAAAAGATACTATCAGGAAGAGACTTTAGTGATGATGAGGCCACCTCTAGGTATTCTAAGTGGATAAGCTCGCAAATATTAGATGGAATCTCTGTGATAGATTCTCCAAATATTTCAAGGTGGGTAATGTTCATATTATCAAATACCATTTCAGGGAAAGCTTTTTCCCTTTTGGTAAGACGAAGTGCAAGTTTGGTATCGGTCTGAGTTAGAATTTTCACATACTTATTTTAGCATAGAATTAATTCTGTACAACCTTTGCCATTTTCATTTTTTTGCGTTCTTGTCGAAAGCGATTGGCCAAACTCATGGTATAGATCGTGGCGGAAAATAATGATAGAAATGCTGCGATGTAAATTAAAATTTTTCCAACCAATGGGAAGGGAATTCCAAGAACCGTATCGAAAATCATCAAAAATGGAATTGAGGCCATTTGAGCTGCTGTTTTCCACTTTCCAATGCTACTTACCGGGACCTTATATCCTCGCTCTGTTGCAAGAAGACGAAGTGAGGTCATGTACATCTCTCTTAGAATGAGAATAATTACGAGGATGGTGTGAATTCGTCCAAGACCTAGGAGCAGAATCAGAGATGCTACAACTAAAAACTTGTCCGCAATCGGGTCTAGAAAAGTACCAAATACTGTAACAATTTTTCTTTTGCGAGCAATATGGCCGTCGAAGAAGTCGGTTATAGAAGCAATAATAAAGATGATTGCTGAAATCCATTCAAGGGGTTGCTTAAGGGGATCTGTAATTGTGTTTTCAAAGAGACCTGCTCCAAGACAAACCATAAGAAGAGGTACAAGAGCAACTCGAAATAAAGTTAAGCGATTTGGTACATTATCGATGTCCCATTCGTTTTGTGATTCGATCTCTGAAGTCATAAGTTATTCTCCCTGGCCCAATATACGTTTGATCATCTCTGGCCGGCAATCAAAATTATAGACTATTTAGAATTTGCAGTCTTTTGCCTCCTTTCTTATGAAATTAAATCCGATTATAATTAGGTAATTACAATATTTTATGAGGTAATATGGATCGCCAATTTGATTTGATTAAGACAGAGTATCGTGAAGTTGAAAAACGTCTACTTCCCCGTTTTCCATTTAGTTTTTTGATGTTTCGTCCTGTGGATGAATCAAGAGTTTTTGAGGTCTCAGATATCTCCCATACAGGGATGCAAATTGGCCTTAAGGATGGAGAGTGCCAAATTGAAGTTGGTCGGACTATGACTGGACATATTCAGTGGCGCAGCCACCGCCTTGAAGTCGAAGGGAAAGTAGTTTGGGCCAGGGAAAATCGTCTTGGCCTATCTTTTGATGAAAGTCTCGCGACTCCAATTAAAGAATATTTTTCAGTTGAAAATATTGTTGAAGGACTTCGCCCTGTGCATGACTTGCAAATGGGTGTTGAGATTCCATCAAATCTTAAGTATTGGCTTCGGGCAGATGGCCCAATGGAAGTCTTTATTTGGAAGCACTCTGATGGAGAGTTTTCACGTTTTCAATTTATACTTTTAGATAGCTTTGTTGAATGGGAAGATGGGCGAGGTGTAAAAAGTGGAAAGGTCGTCACGAAGCGTGATGTTGAAACGCCGCTTTTTTCCGAAGATGAATTTGTTTTTCAACTGGATGAAGGTGTGGACTTTTCAAAGATAAACTTCGCCAAAGATGTCATTGAAAAACTAAGTACAAATCTTCTCCCCGAAGCTGTTATTCATTTCTTGAAAGTTAAGCTGGGTGGGTAATCTCCTTTAAGTGCGACGAAGAATAATGTCTTAAAATGAAGGTATATTAGCTAAGCCTTCATTTCTTTGGTAAAGTTTCAAAAGGCATTTAACCTGGAGTATTGCCTTGAATCGATACGACGAGATTTCATCAAGATTAAATTCACTTAAAAAAGATATGGGCGCATCAACACTGATCGCAGTTTCAAAATATCACACGATCGAAGATATTACTTTTGCCCATCAAGCGGGTCAGCTTGACTTTGGAGAGAGTCGAGTTCAAGACCTTTTGAATAAGGCGGAGCATTTTTCTGCTGAGAATATTACAGATCTGTCGTGGCATTTTATCGGAAGACTTCAGTCTAACAAAATTAACATGCTGGCAAAAGTTCCATTGCTAAAATTTATACATTCTATCGACTCATTAAAGCTTCTTGATGCATTGTTAAAGCGTGAGGATAACTTTCACCAAGTTGAAAAAATCGGGGTTTTTCTCCAAATAAATACTTCTGGCGAGGAAGAGAAGGGTGGCATTCGCTCAATTGAGGATTTGAGAACTGGAATTGAACTTCTTAATAGTTCAAACTCCAAAGTTTTCACTTTGGCAGGCCTTATGACTATTGGTCGTATTCGCACTAACAACTTTGAAGAGGATGCTCGTTTTAGTTTTAATGAACTAAGAGAGCTTCGCAATCAACTAGAAATTCCTGAGCTTGATCTTTCTATGGGAATGAGTCGTGATTTTAAAATTGCTATTGAGTACGGTAGTTCCTATGTTCGAGTGGGAAGTGCTATTTTCGCTTAAAATCTAAGGCCTATTGCAGCGCGACTATTTACAATTGTTGTTTTCTGGTTTTCGCCAGTGGTGAACTTTTCAGTCGCATTGATCACCTCCAGTTGAATCTCAGTAATAAATTTTACCTGATCTGTTAGAGGGTGCAGGTAACCCAATTTAACGTAGGGTAAAATTGTGGCCGACCCTGAAATTATCTGGCGATCTATTTGTGACTGAGACACTCCATATCCCATTCCAATCGTAGAGTAGATGTTTCCTAGACTCTCTACAAACTTTGGGAAGTGGTAGTTTAGGTCAAAAGTTACAAAATATCTCTTACTGTTAATTTGAAGAGGCGGTTCTTTTTCAAGGTAGGAGTCCTGATCATAGCGAAGGCCTAGACCCAGCTCAAGTATTGGGGAAATTGCGCGATAAAGAGTGGCCTCTCCTTGAAACCCTTGGCGATTATTTGAAGGAGATGTTCCAGAAATATTTACATTCTCACTAAATGCATGGGTAGCACCAGCACGGGCCGAAATATGATAGGGGTTAAGAGAAACCTTCATTCGCTTTTGTATGCGACGGGTTTTATATATATCTTTTAGCTCTGCTAGTTTTGACCATACTTCATTTACGTAGCGAGTGTAGTTTATAAAGTCGCCTTTTTTAAATGGAACGGTGGCAGATTCTTTTGATACTCGCCACATTGAGTTTTCCTGACCAACTTCCACTGCCTGGGCCATAATGCTAAAGCGTTTTGTACTAAAAAGGGATTTCTGTCCCTTGCTGACTTGATCGCGCGAACCCTTGGAAATAGCGAATGTTTTTCCGCTAGTTGAGACTGCTTTAACAACCATAAGTTCATCTGCCATCAGGCTTGTGGCAATCATGAGTAGGGCGAATGGGAGAAATTTCAATAATTTCATATGGTTAATTATATCTCGCTCCTCGGAAGGGGCAATGGAGGAATAATTTGCCAATTTTCTCACGACCCAAGAACGTTTATCAATAGAAAATTTGAATTCTTGAGAAGAATTGACGTATAATGTTAATACATCTTTCTTAGTGATAGATGTTCATGTCTTTTGGTGATTTAGGATATTTTATGAATGGATTCATGAAAAATTTACTTCTCATCTCGCTTTCAGCTTTTACGCTCTACTCGTGTGTTCCTGCTGAAGTAAGTACAAGTGCGAGCTGTGGCACCGATGAAGCATATGACTCAGTTGAGAGAGAGTGCTATTCGACGATATTGCCCCTTCGGCCTCCAAGACCAACATTAAATAATGCCACCCTCACTGAAGACGGTTTGCCTCTTTCCGTTTCACTAACTTATACCGATGTTGACGATGACCAGGCCAACCTCTGTGCTGTTTTTAATTTTGCTGAGGGCATTGATGATACAGTTTCATCCTGCGTTTGTTCTGGTGGTATTTGTCGAACTATTTTAACACCTGATCCTGATTTTTCTGGGTACACCGAGTTTTATTACACTTTAAGTGACACCAATGGAGTTTCTTCGGCAAAGGCAGTTTCCGTTTTCGTTACTCCCGTAAATGATGCCCCACTAGCTTTAGATGCAAGCTTTACTGTTTTAGAGGGGGTCTCTCCTGTAAGTATGGATATTTCTGGTCTTGCGAGTGATCCAGATTTTGATAATATCTATTTTGTAAAATTAACTGACCCATCCGATGGTTCCATCGTTGCCTTTGATGGCGTAAATGGCACTTTCTCTTATCTTCCTCCTGTTGATAACTATGGCGTCTACACATTTATCTATAAAGTTTGCGACTATGGGAGTCCAACTCTTTGCTCTGATAACAAGACCGTTACTATAACTGTAACCCCTGTAGATGATCCTCCTGTAGTTACGGATATTTCAATTTCTAAAACTGAAGATACTAGTATTGTCATTGACCTTCCTCACGAAGACGTTGAAGGGGATTTGGCCACTGCTTGCAATATTCCTTCAAGCTCTAATATGACTTTGATTAGCTGTTTGTGCCCTGGTGGATTTTGTCAGGCAACGCTCACCCCTGATTTAGATTTCAATTCTGACTTAGGAGGCAGTGTAATTTTCACTTATAACGTTGTTGCTAATACATTAACGTCGGATCCAAGCACTGTTACAATTTCAATAACTGCTGTTAACGATAATCCAACCTTTTCTTATACCCCAGGAACTATTGGTAATATGGTTCCTGAAGATACCACCGTGATTCTTGCTTCGGCAGAAGATTTGAGCAAAAATCAGTTCGACATTGGAATCAGCGCAGATGAGGGTGGGGGGATCTATGAGGACTCTCAAACTCTCTTTCTAAATATTCAGTGGGCCAATATTTCTGCACCTTCGGCCACTATTATTCACAATGTTGATGTTTATTACGACACCACCAAAGTTGGAACTTTTACAAGTGGAACAACCTCTAGCTATGTGAATATTGCTGATTCTGGGGGCTTTGATGCTTCTCTTTTAAAGCTTCATGTTGTCCCTACCGTTAATGAATCTGGCAAGGTTGGGATCTCTATGCGCATTAAAGATAGCGCAGGTAGTCCTGTTGTAGATCCATTTCTCACCACCATTATTGAATACATCACAACCAATGACCCCCCCATTATTCAGGATATTGGAAATCTTGTCATTAATGAGGCCGATATTCGCTTTACTGATGGGATTACGATAACTGAAGCGATTAGCGGTTCTGAGCTCTCCGATAATATTTGGGTTGCATACGATTCTAGTAATCCTTCGCTTTTGCCAGTGACGACAAGTAATATTTCAGCGTACTCCCAATATATTAATACTGGTCTTGGCATTACTGAAAATAAGGTTTTGTTAGCATCCCTTGCGGGGTGCGATGGACGGGTTTGGCATGAGGTTGAAA
>JAGLCH010000129.1 GCA_023146355.1 Bacteriovoracaceae bacterium
TTCTTTTTCGTATAATATCAATTATATGAAAAGCATCGATGAAATAAGCAGGGTTTTAAATTCAGATAGTCAGCGCTACTTTAATGAGTTTTTAAACTTTTTGAAATTGTCTAACAGATCGGCACACACTATAAAAAACTATAGTGCAGATCTATTGAAATTTATGGGTTGGTACCAGTACCTATTTAAGGGGCGAAAAATTTCAAAAGTTGACCGTAAAATTATCGACCATTATCTTACCTTTTTGGCCTCAGGAAGCTCTAAAATAAGTCGTGAAATTTCCTGGCTTCCAAGTCCTATTCAGCGAATTTTATTGAGAGATACTCGAGACTTAATTCTTTCAGGAAAAGCACTAAGTGTAGGCAGTCAAAAACGGCACCTTTCGACTATAAAGAACTTCTTTGAATTCCTCCGTGAGAGTTATGGGGATAGTGGCCGTAAATTTGCGATAAATCCGGTAAAAAATAAGCTACACAGTATACGCCTCAAAGAAGTGGATACTATGCAGACAAAACTCCTAAAAAAGAGTGACTGGAACAGGATCAATAAAATGGTGCTTGGAAGTCGGGAGCTTTTGATTTTGAATCTGATGTATTATGGAGGGCTTCGATTAAGTGAGGTATGTCGCCTTGAAGTCGAAAATTTTGACCTCGTGCAGCGTAGCGTCGAGGTTGAGAGAAAAGGGGGAAAGCTTCACAAGTTTATCCCGAGACGTGCCCAAACTATTTTTAAATTTCTACGGATGCACCTTGATCGCTCTGACATATCTGAGGGCCCAATTTTTCCAGGGAGAGATGGCGGTCATATCAGCAGTAAGACAGTATATAATTTGGTGATAAAAATACTGAAAAAAATCCGTATAGATGATGACATAACTCCACACAGTTTTCGTAAAGCTTGTGCTACTGAGATGTACGCAAAAAGTAAGGACTTACTTCAGGTGAGGGACTACCTCAATCACTCAGATGCTGCGGTGACTCAGACCTATATTGAGAATCTGACCATTATTCAGTAGGGTTTTCTTTGAAATCAGCAAAAACAATCCCGTCCTTTTTCTTTATTACAAAATCATTGAGCAAGTGTAGCAACAAGAATTGCAGCACTATAGAATAGGGCAGGAGCAGCAATAAACCATATTCTTGCCCTCCATGGAGAAACTTGTTCAAACCGGGCCCTTACACCTTTGTAGCTGACTGTGACCGCCCATGGCAAGCAGATCAGCCCTATAAAACCGCTAGGAGGTAGGGGGGCGCTCTCTGCAACTATAGGGCTCTTGTACATTACCGCTTCAACGATAACCATAAAGATATAAGGAGCTGCTGAGACAAGAGTTGAATAGACAAACAATTCTCTCCCATCTTCAATGTCCGCCTCGCCTGCACCTGACCAGTGCAATCTAACCTTGTAGAACCACGAGTGTACAGTCCATGTGAGTATCGTTGCGAAAGCTCCACCAAGTATCGCCGCTAAAAAGGCTCCAAACCAGCTCTCAACAAAAAAACCTGAGGTTTGCTGAGTAACTTTCTCAAGAGCTCCTGCGACACCGACAAGGTAAGCGCAAGCGCCTAGAGGGATCTCTGTATTCCTGAGTGCAGTGTTAGAAAAAAATGTTGAAGGCCTAAGAAAGAGAGCTGCTAGCCCCTCGGTCGCTCTGCCTTTCTGCGCATCGGGATTGAATGACTTGTCCTCGTTAACCATGTGTGTCTCCTAGCTATTAATCTACGTGAAAATTTTATTCCGTATTGATACAGCGATCGTAACGGCCACCACCAAGAATCCTATTACTTTATAAAAAGCGCATCGGCATTGTTAGCACCAACAATAACATTATCGGCCCATTTTCATATAAATCAAGATCTCTGTTGGGTTTTCTAACGTAAGTCCCCTCTTTAAATCATACCCCATATAATGATAGTTATATG
>JAGLCH010000013.1 GCA_023146355.1 Bacteriovoracaceae bacterium
TTCAAAAATTACCGTCTATGCCATTGACCGAAATCCAAGTTCCGATCCCATTTGTGGCAATATTGCTACTGTAACCTCTAAAGATTTTACTTATACGGTCAACCCAATTGGCGCCACTCACGGCGGCTGGACCAAGATCTCCGCCTTTGGCCCTCGTAAGGACCGATTTGACAATGTGGTCAGTTTTAATGGGCAGAGCACCGCCTACGTGGACTTGGCCTGGAGTAACTTCACAACACTAAATTCCGGGACTGGAACAGCTCAAAATATTTCTGGGTGGCATCTTTTTCGGAGAAAAACTAATGAAGAGTATGACTTCGATACCCCCATAACAGAGGGAATTACTATTCCTGCAAATGTGCTAAGTTATCAAGATGTCACCGTTTCTGAGAACACTGTTTATTATTATCTTGTTCGTCCAATCGACTCATCCCCCGATTTTCTAACAATTCCCACAGAGGAAGTTTTCTCTGAAATTCGTATTTTTGTTCCAGGGAAAAATACTGCTTTCATACACCGCTGGATGATGAATAAAGAAGTATGCTCTAAAATGCTGGCGGACATTGGATCGAGTAATCCATTAAAAAACATTGACCCCGTAAAGAGCTTCCGTTGTCGTTATGAGGGGGCCGGTGAGGTTTTAGATCCTGGACCAAATGGTGTCTTTAATCTGATTGGTGATGCGGACTTTGATGATGTTACTTATTACGATATTGGACATGATCTATTAGTTGATGTTACTGAAATTGGCTGTCCCTACACAAATAATACAGATGAACCAAATTGTAGTGTCAATGGTTGCATTGGAACAGACCAAAGTGTTGTCACTCCATCTTCTGTGAATTCAATTTTTTATAATAGAAGTTCTGGAGCTTGCTACCGTTCAAGTGGAGCAGCTTGGGAAAAGATGGATACCGTCGCACTATATGCAGCAACATATGTTGATAAAGCAACTAATGTTTATCTTCCCCCATTGGTAAATATTAGTCAGGAAAATGCAAATAAGTTTTGTAAGGCCCGTACTGATGTTGTTGGCGATGGCCTAAAGGTAGCAGATCAACCTAAGTACGCACTTCCAAGTCGACTAGAGCAAATTGCATACTCTGCTTGGAGCTCTGATTATCTCTATACTTCAATCAATGAACTTGAAGAAGGGCAATTTTTAAATGCCTCATCTAAGTGTAACTCTAGTGCCGCAAGTGGCATTGAGGATGGTTATTCAGAGGCAGGTGTTCCTCCCACGAGTTATCTCTACTCACTTCCAGGAACAAGATCTTCACAAATTCGTTCGATTTATACTGGCTCTCAAATGTTAAGCACCAATGAACTCACAAGCTCTTGCATTTCTCGCTATGGTATCCAGGATGTTTATGGAAATGTTGCCGAGTGGACTCTTGATCGCTTTTCCTGCCATCCCGAAGATACTCCTACGCCCGGTTATAGCTCCCATCAGTGTGACGCCCTCACTGAATCAGTTGATGCCGATTTAATTATAGACGGGTTGTACGGAGCCTCAAAAATACTCACCGCTGCAGATAACTCAAAACTCAACTACTACCGAGTCGTGGATTCTTTTTATGATCATTATGTGATGAATGGAAGTGTTGGCCCTTGTAATGATGCCACTGGTAATGATGGAGTTTGTGATGCTCCTTTGAGTAAGTGGATTCTCTATAAAGAATCGTTCTCTGCTGGGTCCTTCTCATTTCCCGTTGGGCTCCCAATAGATAAAGATTATATTAATAATAGTGCTTCGACTCCATCTAATTATGTTCTTCAAATTGGATCAACTTCAGGTATTAAAAGTGATGATTTTCACAATGATACAGTTAGTTTTGATACCTATAGTATTAGTCAGGAGGCCAGTAGCTTAGGCGGAGTTGCTGGAGGTGGAAGTTACCTAACCACTTCAGATGCAGGCCGTTACTCTATGGAGCTGATTCCCATTACGGATGTTACTGATCAGGTCTCAAGTGGAAAGCTAGGCTCTAATTATTTACTTCCTGGAAGTTTGGCCGACTCAGAATTTCAGTTTGCTTATGTTAATCTTGGAGAT
>JAGLCH010000130.1 GCA_023146355.1 Bacteriovoracaceae bacterium
AGAGATTTACTTGAAAGGATTTTTCTTTGAGGTTGATGACCCCAGAGGAATAGAAGTCCAATCATTTAAAAAATCAATTAAATTGAAAAGTGTAAAATAAGAGGTATAAAATGGAATGTTCACACAAAAGTTTTTCAAACAAGAAGGCCACGAAAGAAATCTTCGATTTAAAGTTTGAGACTAAAACTAGCGTTTGCAATGATTGCGGTGCCTATCTTCGTGATGACGAGTATGAGAAAAAATATCTCAGTTGGCTAGAACAAGTTTATAAAGATCGCCGAGATAAATTTCAAACTCAGTGTCATTTCTCAAAAAAACTAATTAAATGTGCAGAGAATTACCTGGAAGATTATCCGGGAATTTCTTCAACTGTATTCATGCGCGCCCTTGTAACTATCTATCTAAATATTATAGATATGGATGAAGTAAAATCGGAACAACTTGAGTCATTATTGGATGCTGAGATTTATGAATCGTTTCAAAATGATAAAGACAGAAAGAAGATCAATATTCAGTTTAAGCCAAATATGATGATTGATTTGATTGCAGTTTCAGAGGTTATTGATATGAGGCCCGCTGCACTTGTTGAAGAGATTGTTTTAAAACTTATGACTGTAATTACTTCACAGGACCAGAAATTAAGATCTTTTTGGGAAAGTGAAATTAAATCATATTTGGATATGTTCTTGAAGGCCGCATAGTGGCGACTTCAGCATATTTCCCATGGCCTTCTCTTTTTAGTTTCTGAACTTTTAAAAATGTCAGGAGTTAGTAAAAGGGAGAACTTGGGCCGAAGGGTTAAGACGTTTTCCTTACAACTTCTGCTGTCGGAAATTCACTTTTCATCTTACCCTCCCGAATGCATGCATTTAGCGTCGACTATAACTGCCGAGCTTGCAGTCGCATTATTTCACGGTCCAAGATTATAACATATTTTTTAATTCATTATGTAATCTTTAAAGCTGTCAAAGGGTAAAGCATGGCCACTTCCCTCAACAACTTTAACGATATCTGGTAAGTCGCCAATACTATACAATCCTTTTCCATCATAATCTTTTGTAACTTCTTGTATCCAAGAGTTTGTACCTAAATCCATAGATACATTGCAACGTGTATCATCCTTACATAATATATTATCATTGCTTCCAACAACAATCCGAAGTCCACCTTTATTTACAAGCTTATCTAAATACATCCCCCATCTGTCGTGTATATTTAAGCTAGGGTCTAAACTTGTTAACTTCGTTACATTATTGGCCTCCATCAAATTAATAATCTCTTGACTTTGAAAGTCTGAATTATCTTGTGCATTATTGTATGGCCCTGAAAGCATAACAACTCTACCGACATTATCAATTAACCGTTGATTTGTTACTTCACCTACTTGATTAAAATCAAGCATAGCAGAAATCATAAGTGTCCCTGCTGAGCCACCTACCAATGTGTAGTTAGGTTTTAAGTAACCTATATCAAGCGCATAATCGATGATATTTAGTACTTCTTGAGCGGCTTTTTCTATTGAATTTCGTCCATCTTCAAAATAGGGCAAAAGAAGAAATACAAGCTGCTTACCTTTGGCGGCATATGCCTGGGCCAAACCTGTCTGTCCTTCTATAATATTGTTCAATGTACTTGGTTTCCCATCAGTCACACCAGTGCCTCCAGGAAGAAGTAATACCTTATCCGCGTAGGAGTCTTTATATTCATTTACTAGTACAGTCGTTCCAGATATGTTCACCTCATAGGTATTCCAGTTTTCATTTGCCAATAAACCTTCAGATCCAATAAAAAAAACACTAAGTAATAAAGTTAATACTGTTTGTCTCATTCATACCCCTGTGTGAAATTGTTAAACATTTTCTTAATTTCGTATAAATTTAATCTTCTAGAG
>JAGLCH010000131.1 GCA_023146355.1 Bacteriovoracaceae bacterium
CGAACTCCAATGCATAGTATTTTGAGTTTCTCTGGCTTTGGGATTAAAAAGATTGCTACAGCGCCACAAGAAAAGATTAAGCACTACTTTGAAACGATTCAAGATAGTGCAGATAGACTAATGGTTCTTCTCAACGATCTGCTCGACCTTTCAAAGCTAGAAGCAGGAAAGATGCAATATGATTTTCAAAATAATGATATTAAAATCTTAACTCACAAAATCATTACAGAGATGGCAGCCAATTTTGAAAACAAGCAGATCAATGTCATGGTTAGAGAAACAGACCTAAAAACGACACTGATTTTTGATAAGGCAAAAGTAGGACAGATTATCAGAAACCTTCTCTCAAATGCCCTCAAGTTTTCTAAGGAAGGCCAAACTATCAATGTGTTCTTTGAGACAGACTATATCACAACAGGTTCTAACACGCGTATGGCGCTTAAGACAGGTGTTGAGGACTTTGGCATTGGTATTCCTGAAAATGAAAAAGAGCAAGTGTTTGATAAGTTTATCCAAAGTTCAAAAACCAAAACAGGTGCTGGCGGTACTGGTCTTGGACTTGCAATTTGCAAAGAGATTATTGAAAATCATAGAGGTCAAATCTGGGTTGAAAACAAAGCGGATTCCACTGGCTGTATCTTCTCTTTCAATCTTCCATATGAAATTAATTAATCTTGCAAAAGCTACTTTTACTTCTCCTATTCATTCTTGCTTCGTGCACGAAATCACCTAACAATTTTGTTCTATTAGATATCACAATCAAAGGGCCTGCAGGCCCCCCTCTTTCTCTTTCAGAGCGATTTATTTGGGGAGAAGCAAAGGTATTAACTCCGTCAGGATATCGCCTTATAATCACACCATCTGTAGAAAACAGGTCTGAAATTGTACTAAAAATTGAAGTTAATAAACTGAGTAAATTACTCGGAAAGGCAAAATTAACCACAATCTTTAACTATCCAGCGACCATTAATATCATAGACAACGCCCACCACTACAAATTGACACTTACCCCGAGAAAATAATTCTCAAATAATATTTACCTTATATAACTCAACTTTAATTGCGAATTTTCCCTCCGGCCGGAAAACTATACTTGATTTAACAGTGCCGACATTTACTCGACCAGGAAGGAAGGAATTATGAAAGTTACATCGAAAGGAAGATACGCATTAAGAGCAATCATTGATATCGTAGTACATGGAAAAGGAACCCCCATCACACTACTCAGTATCTCGAACAGGCAAACTATCAGCGTTCACTATTTAGAGCAGCTATTTAGAAGACTTAAGGCAAATGACATTGTTCGTGCAGTGAGAGGACCAGGTGGTGGTTATGTACTAGCTCATCCAATGGATGACATTTCAATTAGAGACGCTCTACTTGCTGTAAGGGAAAACATCAACATTGATGTTGACATCAATGGCTCAGAGGCACTTACTACCGATACTGACGAATTTCATGTTCTAAAAGAATATTTTAATAGTCTGTCACAAACAATAAATGACTATTTCACTACCACTTCAATTGGTGATCTCGTTAGAAAGCACCAATTAAAAGCGGAAAAGAAAGAGACCCGACTATCATTTGAGCACCTCATTTCTGATGATATTCAAAACACAATGATCAGATAAGATTCTTCTTAGTGAATCTCTACTTCCATCTCGATATCGGGGTGGAGGCTTTTGTGAACAGGACAACTCTCGATACATTTGATTAATTTTTTCTGATGCTTCTTTTCTACACTTGTTGCAAATGAAATTTTCAAAATGAATTTCTTAACTCGTCGAGGGTTTTCGTTCATGATTTTTTCTATTTCAATTTTAGATCCAACAAATTCAATTCCATCTCGTTTTGCGACTTCTCCCATGATTGTGAGAATGCAAGATGAAAGTGATGCAGTAAAAAGATCAGTTGGAGAAAAACATCTCCCCTTTCCACCATTATCTGGCGGAAGGTCTGTTACAACTGTATCACCAGTTGGACCATGTATTAGAGTACACTGCCCATCACCTTTGTAATCTGTAGTAATAATTGTGGCCATATCTTCTTCTCCTCAAATTAAATTGGTCTTTGTTTTCCTCCATATTATAGATAGAATTTAAAAAAAGAAACTTTTTGGCCATAGGAAAACTAATGAAAATTAAAGTTGAAGAGATTAGAGATATTGTAATAGATCTTTTTTGTAAAAATGGCATGAAAAAATCGGAGTCTAAAGAGCTTACAGAAATTTTAATTGACTCCCACAAGAGAGGCTACCCATCCCATGGGCTTGCAAGAGTACCCATGTATATAAATGATATTTTAAGTGGAACTATCTCCCTATCAGCTGAAATAAAAATAATCAAAGAGGCACCCTCAACTGCCCTCCTTGATGGGAACGGTGGCATCGGCCCTCTCCAAATGAAGCACGCTGTGAAACTTGCTATCGATAAGGCCCAAAAATATGGAATTGGAGCAGTTGCATTAAAAAATTCAAATGATATCGCTCGCCTTGGAAGCTATGTTGAAGAGGGAACGACTCAGGGTCTTATAACCCTGCTGTTTGTTAATGACGGGGGAGCTCTTCCCGCAGTATGCCCTACAGGTACAACAACACCATTTTTTAGTACAAATCCAATTGCAGCGGGAATTCCAACGAATAAGGGTCGGCCTATCATTATCGATATGTCCACCTCTACAGTTGCATTTGGTAGACTAAAGCAGGCGATGAGCTGGAATGAGGCAACACCAATCGGTTGGATGATTGAACGCGATGGAACAGAAACGACAGACCCCTCTAGCTTCTTTAGGAAAAAATCTCCCTCTGCAATTTTGCCACTAGGTGGCCTTCTTAGGGGCCACAAGGGATATGCACTATCACTACTAGTCGATGTACTTGCAGGTGGATTAAGTGGTTCAGGTTTAAGCACAGGTGACCCAGAACACCCTGAATCCAATGGCGTCTTTCTACTCGTTATCAATCCTGAAAATTTCTTCACGGCCAAAGACCTTGAATTGGAAGTTGGGGAGCTGATTGATAGACTGAAGTCACTTCCGGGAGAGGTTAGAATTCCTGGAGAAAGACAGTATCAAGCAAAGAAAGTTAATCATGAGCAATTAGAATTAGACCCCAAGACATGGGATAAAATCCAATCGCTCAGGGGTTAGAAAAGTATGTAGGTTTAATTTTGCTTATTGGCCTTTTTGATAAGGGCCTGACATTTCTTTACCTCTCTTAAGAGCTCTTGATCCTTCTCTTGAAGCATTGGCCTTAATACTGCAACAACATCAGGTCGACTCCGTATAACTTCGACAAAGCGACAGAGAAAATCCGTCTCTCCATCTCGATGGTGCTCCCAACTTTCGACATTGTACTTAGATTTGTAAAAAAGATTAAAAAGGTGTTCTTTATAGTGAAGACGGATCTGCTTTCCCGTCTGCTGCATCAACTCATCACCAACTTTATCTTTATGGACTGAAAACTGCCAAGTAAGCTCATCACCAGATCCGAGATCAAGGGTTCCTTCATAAGTTTTTAGAAGATAACCAACCTTAGAAAGCTTAACGAGTTTCCCTGTTCTATTTCCACTGGAATAACCGTAGTTAAGTACAAGGACGATAGCGAGAACTACAATCACCAAAGCTATAAATAAACCTGTAAAGATCTTCTTTTTCATTCATTATCCTTTAATCAGTCTCTGCATCAACGAGTCATTGGTGATAAAATCAATTGCTCTATCGATATTACCGCTCTCCGAAAGAATTGTACAAAAATTATCTTTAATTAGTGGGGCCTCTTTAATTGCATTAATAAATTCTGCACGATCAAGTGGATTCTCTGCAACAAAATCAATGAAGCCACTTTCTTCCAGTACATCCTTAACCAATTGGTGACAATGATTCTGAAGATAGCTAGTTACAATCGCAGAAACTCCCACTTGGATTCCATGCCCTTGGGGCCTCTGTGATATATGATCGAGAGCATGGGAAATTAGATGTTCACTACCACTAGCTGGACGCGAACTACCTGCAACTTCCATTGCGACTCCTACAATTATAAGAGAGCTAACTATAATTTTAATAAACTCAACATTATTCAAGTCTTTCTCATGAAAATGGGTAAAGGCATCAAATGCATTCTGAGTGGTCATAACTGCGAAGTCATCCACATATTCCTTGTTACGATGATAAGCAAGCTTCCAATCATAGATAGATGACCCCTTGCAAATTAGATCACCTATTCCAGAGTATAAGAAACTTTTAGGCGCAGCTTTTATAACATTGAGGTCAACAACTACAGCATGAGGTACAGTTGTCCGGTGAGTTTTCCTCTTTCCATCTACCGTTAAGGAAGACATAGAAGAACAAATACCGTCATTTGAAATAATCGTTGGAACAACCATCAATGGTATTTTTTTTATGTGTGCAATATACTTAGCATGATCAAGTACCTTCCCGCCACCAATGGCAACAATGCCATTGATCTTTCCATCCATTTCAATTGAGTTCTCAAAGCAGTCTCGAATTTCAATTGTATTTATCATTTTTTTATAGAGCACATCGATATCAGAAGAGGAAAATGAGATCGATAATTTCTCACCAAATAGTTCTTCAATACCCTCTCCCCAAAGGACTGCAACACGATCCATTTTCTCAAGATTAAGGTACTTCCCAACCTTATGAAGAGCATTTTCTTTAATTCGTAAGAGAGATGGAATTGTTATGCGAAGACTTTTTTTCATTATCTAGTCCTTATTAATTTTACTGAGAAAAATATCGGCAACGCTATCAAATACAAAGCTTGGCCTATAAGGAAACTCTTCGATAGTTTCTTCAGAGCTGACGCCAGAAAGCACCAATGCTGTATGCATTCCGGCCTCCATTCCTCCTAGAATATCAGTATCCATACGGTCTCCAATCATCAGTGTTTCTTTAGCACTAGCACCGATAATTTCTTTTGCGAGTCTCATCATCATAGGATTTGGCTTCCCAACGACATAGGGGGACTTTCCCGATGCAGATTCAATTGCATCAAGAAATACTCCACAAGCAGGTTCTAGCCCATCGCAACAGGGATCTAACACATCGGGATTTGTTCCGATAAAACGGGAGCCTTCTCTTATTAAAGAAGACGCCTTTTTTATCATGCTAAAATTGATAGCAGAAGTTTTACCTACAACCACATAGTCGGGATCAGTTTCAGTAATGGAAAAGCCAACTTTATAGAGTTCATTAACAAGGCCTCCACCACCAATAACGTATGCCGTTGCATTTTTCTTTTGCTTGGCAAGAAACATTGCTGTTGCCTTGGCCGAAGTAAAAAAGTGCTCCTCTGTGAGTCCCTTAATTCCAAGTTTTTCTAATTTGCGGAGGAGGTCGATGGGAGTTTGTTCTGAATTATTGGTTAGAAATAGAAACTTAATTTCATCCTCTAACATTCTTTCAACAAACTCTTTTGCGCCCGAAATGAGATGACTACCACGGTAGATAACTCCATCCATATCTGAAATAACATTTTTTATATTCATTTATTACCTTATGATCTCTGGTTCTATTTGTAGTCTTACTTGAAAGTTAGAATCAACGGCCTCGATAATATTATCTGCCAGCTCCATTAACTCTGAAAAATTTCCTTGTCCTCGATTGATAAGAGACAAGTTATGATAGGGCGATATTCCTACACCTTTGTGTATTGTTCCTTTTGAAAATCCAGCGGCACCAATCATCCAAGCAGCAGGAATTTTAACTCCACTATCAGCATCGAATGATGGCATTTCAGGAAATCTCTCTTTAAGAGTTTCGTAATGATCCCTCGATATGACAGGATTCTTAAAAAAGCTTCCTGCACTTTTTGGAAAATCTTCTCCTGCTAGCATCCCTTTTCTTCTCCTAATAGAGAGAATAGAATTTCTTAAATGCTCTGAGCTTCGCGCGGTTTCAGACCCAAGCTCCGTAACAATATCACGGTGCCCTGCCTCTACGGAGTCCTTTACAGAAAAAATAAAGTTAACACCAAGAATCCAATAGCGACCTTTAGAAATTGAATTAAAAATAGAACTACGATAGCCAAAACCGCACTGAGAGGAATCTAATGTGCAGTACTCTTCTGTTTGGGTATCATAAACAGAGACGGACTGAATAAACTCAGAAGCCTCAGCACCATAGGCACCAATATTCTGCACAGGGCAAGCACCGACTAGTCCCGGTATTCCAGCGAGGACTTCTAACCCTGTTAGTCCTCGACTACTGACCTGCTCCACAAAATAATCAAAGTCGACTCCAGCACCAACACTTGCAGTCACAGAAGTGTCCACTTGCTTAAATTCCATGCCATCGATTTCGATTTTAATACAAGCAAGGTAGATGAGATCATCTGAAACTAAAAGATTTGAGCCGCCACTTAGGATAAAATATTCTTTTCCTTTAACTCTCTGCCAAATTGTATCTGCTTCAAATGGTGAAGAGAGACGAATCAAATTTGTCTCTCCTCCCATATTCATTGTTGTGTGTTCTTTTAAAATTATTCGTTCCAATTATTTTACCTTCATTGATCCCGTTTCAGCTAAGCGACGGTGAAAATCAAACGCCTTATCTAGAAAGTGAGGAATATGTTTTGATGGCGCATGCTTCATTCCATATTCTAAATAGTCAGTCAGGAGATCACGATAGTCGGGGTGAGCTGCATTAGCTATAATTTCTCGAGCTTTATTAAGAGGAGATTTCCCTCGAAGATCTACGATACCTTGGTCTGTTGCAATAACCTGAACAGAGTGCTCACTATGATCAACATGACTAACCATTGGGACAATTGATGAAATATCGCCTTTTTTGGCAATTGATGACGCCATAAAAATAGAAATATAAGCATTGCGGGTAAAGTCTCCACTACCACCAATACCATTCATCATTTTACTACCAAGGACATTAGTCGAATTGACGTTACCAAATATATCGACCTCTAGTGCAGTATTCATGGAAATTATTCCCAATCTTCTAATGATCTCAGGATTGTTTGAAATTTCTTGCGGCCTAAGAATTACTTTTTTCTTAAACTCATCAATTTCGCTAATAAATCGTTTGTTTCCCTCTTCGGAAAGGGTAAGCGCAGTTGTCGATGCAAAATTCAAACGATCATTATCCATCAGTTGAAATACAGAATCTTGAATGACTTCTGTGTACATTGTAATGGGATCGATTCCGGGCATAGTTGCGAAACATGAGAGAACAGCATTTGCTACATTCCCAACACCAGATTGATAAGGCAGTCCACCTTTTGGAATGCGCCCCATTTTTTCTTCAAACTGCAAAAAATCGATTACATTTTCAGCAATTCGCTTCTCGCTCTCACCAGGATCTCTTAGAGGATAACTAGCATCGAGCTTATCCGTCCAAATAATCCCTTCTATTTTAGCAGGGTCGACTTGAACGTAAGGTGTCCCGACACGATCGCCTGCACCAATAATAGGAATTGGTCTGCGGTGCGGAGGATTTTCAGGAATATAAATATCGTGCATATCCTTTAGGCCCTCAGGGCAAGCTGTATTGAGTTCAATAAAAATACGATCAGCACACTGAAGAAATGTTGGGCTCATCCCTGATGACATCGTTAAGAAAACTTTTCCATCATCAGTGACATCCACGGCCTCGACAATTGCAGTTGTAACTTTATCAATGAAACCAAAACGAACGTATTGTGACAGATGAGAAAGGTGCATATCAGCGTACTCGACCTCACCGCTATTTATATCATTTCTAAGATC
>JAGLCH010000132.1 GCA_023146355.1 Bacteriovoracaceae bacterium
ATCTTTCAACTTGCAGAACTCGGCATAACACTTCTTCTTTTCATTGTTGGCCTTGAACTAAGCCCAGCTAGATTAAATCAATTGCGAAAAAGTATTATTTTAGATGGTGGACTTCAAGTGCTATTAACTACGACGATATTTTCCATTGCTGGGATTTTATTTGGCCTTAACATGACAGCTGCTTTTGTTATTGGAGTTGCATTATCGCTCTCATCTACAGCATTTGCCCTCTCATATATGACCGAAAATTCACAACTAACATTAAGCCATGGGCAAACATCACTCAGTATTTTATTATTTCAAGATCTACTTATTGTTCCACTTTTGGCACTACTTCCATTACTCAGCATCAGTAACAATGCTCAGGTACCGATTAACTACTCTGCTGTCCTTACAAAATTTGCAATTTTTAATGGTTTAGTTATCCTTTGCTTTCTCGCTTTAAGGCCTTCTATCGCCTTTATAAAAAAGGCCCAGGACCCAGAAATATCGCTGGCATCCTTTCTATTTCTTATTATAGGAATGGCGATTGGCATGGAAAGAATTGGTCTATCTATGCCCATGGGGTCATTTATTGCAGGAGTATTTCTTGCAAACTCAGAAGTAAAAACAAATATAAAAAGTCTGACCCTTCCCTTTAAGGGAATTTTAATGGGCCTGTTTTTCATGACTTTAGGGATTGATTTGAACTTTAATTTTATATTCGCAAACTCTCTAAAATTAGGCCTCATATGCTTAGGGATAATAGTAACAAAATCCATCATTTTAATTGCAATTGGACGTATACGAAGTGGAAATTTTGTAAGTGCACTTAAGGTGAGCCTCTTAATATCTCAAGCTGGTGAACTTGGTATTGTTGTTATTGGAAGCGCCTTGCACCTTAATATAATAAGCAGTGATTTAAACAAACTTGTTGCAACAAGCATTCTTATAACTATGATCATTGCTCCATTTTTAGCTCGGCTTACAAATCTATCAAGTGGCACTAAAAAGGTTAGTGAAACTCTCAATGAAGTACCCCCTATTAGCTCTAACGTCCTTCCTGTTGATTTTCGATCAAGCAGCAACAAGGATGCAGCTTAGTTGTCATCCCTCTAAAGTAGCTCTAAATAGCAAAAGCTGTACTTTCACTTTATCTTCTCACCTTTTACGTGTAGATTAAGGCCATAACAATGACTCAAAGGCTTATAACTACCCAAAATCACAGGCCTTCAAGATACTGAGGAACGAATATGTCTGAAGAGAAAACTCGAACAACCTTTGCCATCATCTCACACCCCGATGCTGGTAAGACAACCATGACTGAAAAGCTATTGTGGTTTGGTCGTGTTGTTCGCGATACAGGTATGGTTAAGAGTAAATCTGGAAACTATGCCAAGTCTGACTGGATGGAGCTTGAAAAACAGCGTGGGATCTCCATTACTTCATCTGTCATGTCGTTTCCATATAATGACCGTGCCATGCACCTTCTAGATACTCCGGGACATAAGGATTTTTCTGAAGACACTTACCGTACTCTTACAGCGGTGGAATCTGTTTTGATGATGATCGACTCAGCAAAGGGTGTTGAGGATCAGACGATCAAGCTAATGGAAGTTTGCCGTTTGCGCGATACTCCAATTGTTACATTCATGAATAAGTTTGACCGTGACTCACTAGATCCGTTTGAGTTGATTGATAATATTGAAAGCATCCTCTCAATCCAGTGTGTGCCAATGACTTGGCCGGTGGGCGATGGGGTCGACTTCAAGGGTGTATATGACCGGCGCACTAAAAGTATTTCAAGCTTTAAAGGTGCTGCTGATCCACTTCACCCAACAATTATTGATGCAAGTGACTTGGACGCCATACACGTAATTGAGTTCATAGGTCAGGCGCTTAAAGAAAAGCTTGAAGAAGATCTGATGATGATCGACGAATTAATCAGTGAATTCTCAGAAGAGGAATTTTTGGCAGGAATTCAGACGCCAGTATTCTTTGGATCTGCACTTCACAACTTTGGAGTCAAAGAGACACTTGATATGATCTCTACCAGTTGCCCAGGGCCTGCCAGTCGTGAAGTTAAACTTTCACCATTTGATATTGATGCTCCAACGCGAATAATTGAGCCTACTGAGAATAAATTTTCTGGATTTGTTTTTAAAATACAGGCCAATATGGACAAGAATCACCGCGACCGTGTTGCCTTTATGCGTGTGTGTTCAGGGCGCTTTGAGAGAAACCAAAAGATTCACCATGTGAGAACTGGAAAAGATGTGCGCATCTCATCTCCTATGATCTTCCAAGCACAAGATAGAGAGATCGCCGAATATGCCCTACCCGGCGACATTATAGGCCTTCACGATACAGGAAAATACCAAATTGGGGATACTTTCTCTGAAGGTGAAAAAATAGAATTCACAGGGATTCCAAGCTTTGCTCCTGAAATTTTCCAAAGAGTACTTCTCAAAGACCCGATGAAAGGCAAACAGCTGGACAAGGGACTCAGACAGCTTTCAGAAGAAGGGACTGTTCAACTCTTTACTCGGCATGTGGGAACAGACAAAATCTTAGGTGCTGTTGGAATGCTTCAATTTGAAGTTGTTAAATTTCGCCTCGAAGATGAGTATAATGTTCAGGGGGCCTACGAACACTACCCATTTACAGCAGTTCGCTGGCTAAAATTCCCAGAAGAAAAGATGCAGGATACTTTTATCTCAAAAAACAGCATCAATGTACTTTACGATCACAAGGGACGCATCTGTTTTGCAATACGCTCCGAGTGGGACTTAAAGCTTGTAATGGAAAAATTCCCAGAAGTTCAATTCTTCAAAAACTCGGACTACAAATAAAATGGATATGATTTTAAATCGGCTGCGTAAGAATTTAAAAAAAAGAAAACCTCTTTTGAAAGGTGGGAAAGTTGAGGCCTATAGGCTATACGAGTGGGATATTCCAGAATACCCCTATGTCATAGATGTTTACGGCAAACAACTTGTAATCAACTCAAAAGAAGATGAGGAGATTGATGCAGAGAAAGCTGATCACCGCTTCCATCTGATTGATGCGCTCTGCGAGATATTCTCAATTGATGAGACGCAGATATTCTTCAAAGAACATGGAGTAAATCAGTATCAAAAGATAACAACCCAAAATATCAAAAGTGAAGTTAAAGAGCATCAGGCAAGATTTCTAATTAACATTCAAGACGATGTAGATTCTGGCATTGCACTAAACCACCGCCCCATGAGACAACGCATTTTTGCCGAGAGTAAGGATAAAACTTTTCTCAACCTATTTAGCTACACCGGCACAATGAGTGTACTTTCGGCATTAGGTGGAGCGAAAGACATTCTGAGCGTTGATATGAGCAAGATGTACCTCGAGTGGGCAGAAGAGAATTTTGAGTTAAATGATATAAGTTCATCAAAGTATCGTTTCTTCAGAGAAGATGTTTTAAAATTCATAAAAAATGGAACAGAAAAGTTTGATCTTATTTTTCTAGGCCCTCCAACATTTTCAAATACAAAAAGAATGGAGGAAAGCTTTGAAGTTGAGCGGGATCAAGTTGAACTAATAAACGATACAATGAAAATGCTTGAAACTGGCGGAACGCTTTATTTTTCTAACAGTAAGCGTAAATTCAAAATAGCTCAATCTCTGAAAGAAAAATACGAAATAAAAGATATTAGCTCTAGCACTATTCCCATCGATTTCAGAGATACTGAAATCCACAAGTGCTTCAAGATTACACGAAGGAAATAAATGAACTTTTATGGCACAAAAGAGCTGTCTGCCTTTTTAAATCGCGACCTACTACCAACTTTTGACAAGATCATGAAGATCCTTAAAGACAACGATTTAGATGCAGATATTGTCCTAAGAACCCTTATCGACGTATCTCAAGGCGAAGATTATGCGGCGAATACCGTTGCTAGTATTTCAAAAAGACTTACATTTATCACGACAATGGATAAAGAAAAAACACTCTTTGAAACTCGAGATGATGGGTGGATTGTATTTGGCACAATCCACTCAGATAAGCAGCAGTACGAAATAAAGAAAGTCGAAGGACGCTGGTTCGCTAAGGTAAAGCTAACTCATTCGGGAAAAGAAGGTGAAGATATTGCCATTCAAGTTGCCGATGATGCAAACTCTGCTCTTGAAAGATTATTTAGTAGTTAGCGACTCTTTAAGCGACTTTGCCTTGCGCTGCTCCTTCTTTAGATCAAACTTGTAGGCAAGATACTTAAGAGCAAAGGGTGCAAAGTTAAAAGTAATAGGGATTTTTATTTTCTCTCTAGAAGCATGAGTGAAAAAACTCCCTTCATACTTTACCAGTTGTTCTAAAATCTCAACAATAATAATTCGTTCGATATCACCTTTCCATAGAGGATTTGTGAACATCTTTCGAACTTTTTCAACATCCTTTGTAATCTGCATCTTAAAATTGGCGATAATCTTGCTACGTAGCTTTTCATTCTTTGGATCTAGCTTTCCCCACTTCGATCGCATGAGCGCAAGATAGTTCTTTGATAATTTAAGATTAAACGATGCGTCTACCTTACCAATAATTTGATTAATACGATCGTACTCTCCCAAGTTAACATCGAACTCAACACTAAATTTTGGACTGTGTACTTCGTGGTATAGGCGGCGCTCAGATTTTTCTATAGTAAGTTGCTCCTCAAACATCAAGTCTCGACTAAACTTGCGATTTCGTTCGTCTGCCCATTCATCCCACGACCGATCCATACTTGACCGGAGCAGTACTTCGCCATCATTCCACTTCTCGAGAGAAATGAAAAAATCGGGAACACCATTTATCAGCGATACAAGCTGCGACACCAAAAAAATCTCATCTTCAGGAGCTTGCGAATCAATTATTTTTTTTATTTTAGGGACTTGTTTTTTTACTGTATAGCTGGCATCTCTAAAGTATGAGCAGTAAACCCTCTCCAAATCATCTGAAAAAGATTTATACCCCATCGAACGTGGAAACTTTCGATGAACTTCATCAGTGGATTTTCTTCTACAAATAAGATCTTGGCAAAATATTGCAACGCCCCGCCCTGCCTCTTTCTTAAAGATTGTATTATCTGCTTTTTCCCAACCCAACTCGACGGAGTCCATACTTCTAATCACAAACGCCATAATCGCGGGGTTTTTCAACATTGGTACTAAAAGCCTCAAGTCATCGGTACTTCCTCCCCACGAGCAAAATGCTCGAAAAAGTTTTGAAGTCACGGCAAACTCCTGCTCTCTCGCCTTATCAATCATATTAATTGTTTTAAGTGATTGCGGAAAAAGAGGATTACCATTAATTGATGGAAGCTTAAACCCTGCAGAGTTACTCCTAAAGTGACTAATCATATTATTTTTCAACTGTCGGTGACTGATAATTGAAAGATTGTTTGAGCAGTAATTTCCAACAAGATTATCGACCATATTACTATACTCACCATCAGAGAACTCAAAGTACTTTCCGTACTCAGATAGTGCGCGGATGGTGATATCAAGCCCCAAATACTGAAGAGTTGCTAGAGTTGAGCGTTTGACTTGTGTTTCATGTAAGTAACTCGGATACTTAACTTTAGGTATTCTCTCACATCGATTATTTAAGTTTTCACCTTCAAGAATGAAACCTCGATAAAGTGCAAGTTTCTCTCTAAACTCTTTCTTCCCGCGCGCTTTCTCTTTAAAAACAAATGTGATGGGATCAATATTTTCTAGGTACTGTGAATAGTGATCAGAGAAGTCACCCAGAAGGAGGCTTTCCAATGAAACAAGTGCGTGTGCATTTGTAACAGATAATATAACCATTATAGCGGCAATTATTTTCTTCAAATATAATCTCCAAAAATATACTCTAATACTAATATTATCGGAAACTTATCCGACAAGTTTAATATGATCCGTAAGATATTTCTTTTACTTACACTTTTTACCTACCTTTATGGGGCCAGTGCTCTAGCGGCCAGTCGTGCAAAATTAATTGAAGATAGTTTGGCGTACCAAGAGGAATTCCAGCGGCAAGAGTATAATCAACGCCATGCTGATATTAAGAACCTTACAGAAGCAAAAACACATTTAATTGACGGAAACCTCCTTCTTGCAAAGCACTTTCTTGGATACATCCATGAGTCTAATAGTTTAGTAGGATTAGTAAAAAAAAGGTACCTAGCACTAGTTCACTTTATAGAAGGAGATTATAAAAAAACTCTTAAGCTCTTAGAGAATAAAGTCTTTTTAAAGAAGCAAGCATTTCGTGAAACCTGTATGATGAAGATGTTTAGCTACCTAGCACTTGGAGACACCAAAAACATCATCACACATAGAAATAGATGTCAGGCAGTTACCGAAGACTTCAGCCGAAATAATCAGATGTGGCTGCTCAATCTAATTGACCTTTCAACCTCAAAGAAATTTATGATGCATCCTGGTGCCGGGATAAGTAATACCTACCTCACCCAAGGGACTGAAGTCGCCCGCATTTGGCTGAAAATGGCACTATATTCCAACCGTGAGCAATCAATCGATTTCTTTATCGGATCCCTTCCAAGTGACGCCTATCGATCCAGAAGAGTCCGAGAGATCATCGCCTATGCATATTATCGTATGAATGAATACGACAAGGCCATGAGCTTTACAGAGGGTCTTACCACTGCAAACTCTGAAAACATTAAAGGAAATATCAAACTAGAGAAGCGAGAGTATGAGTTGGCATTTGGTCATTTTAAGTTAGCTTTGACAAAGAAGGCAAACTCAAGAAATGCAATTGAACGGGCCATTCCTCTCGCATGGAAGCTTGGAAGGTTTCAGGATGGAAAAGATCTTTTAATTAAACACGTAGACACAGATTTTTTTGCTAAGCGCGCCCTTGATATTGCTTTTGATATTCGCCTTGATGATATGGAACTTGCGAGAAAAAAAGTTCGGCTACTCAATCGTAATTTTTTAGAAAACCGCCCATACAAACTAGTTCTAATGAATAGCTATATTTCTACAAAGCTAAATGAGCCAAAGAATAAGCGCTACTTCTCTGAAAATGCTTGTCGGAAATTTGATGGGCTAAACTGTTGGCTAAAATTCCAACATACAATGTGGCCATCTATTAGTAAGACCATAAAAAGAGAAGGAACTATTTTTACACTTAAAGAATTTTCTGTGAATAATTTACGAAAAAAAGTAGTAACAAAAGAAATGGATGAAACAATCAACATCAACCAAAATGATATTGAAGAGCTAGACTCGGCCGAAGTGATAGTCCCCCTTACGGAGTAACTCTCTGTAATCTTGGTAATTCTCTACTTGGCCAATATTCACCTAAATATCTTCTTACACCTAACCGAAAAATGTCATGATATTATCTCAACTATGGGAACTTTATGAAAACTCAATGTATATATTTATTGATTCTATTTCTACTCGCTTCTTGTTCAGGAAAAACTCTGACAAAAGCTTGGATTCCAGGAACATGCCTAACAGAGGTGAATAAAACATATGTAGGAGGACTATCGCCAAAAGGTAATATTTACAAGATAGATCAAATCATAAAGCATGAATCTAAATATCAAGTATCTATTTATAATTTGGGAGGATGGCAATACCTAAAACGTAAGCCTGCCTCTTATTTTAATGAATCCAAAAACTTTTTGTTTCAGGAGGTAGAGTGCCCAGATGGGTCAACCAAGCTAGGCCTTAAACACCGCTTAAAAGGCTTTGGTAAAACGAACTAAGACTGTCTATACTCTTTTCCGTCAAAGCTTAGAAGTGTTTCCTTGTCCTCTACAGTGGAAATAACACTTACCGGCCTCTTCCAAATCATATAAAGGTTTTTTATCGTTTCCTGCGCCTGATTCAAGTCAAGGTCGTTACCAAAATGAACGTGGCGAAGCAGCAATTCAGATCGATTATTAAAGTTTGAATTTTCAACCTCAATTACAGGTGTTCCAAAATTTGATAATTGATCGAGAAGAGTTTGCTTGATCTCTGCAAACTCCCTACTGTCTATTTCATTGCGGCCAGTTGTTGGATTATAGTTGTATGTAAAAATCTGCTGACGAACGCAAAACTCAGGAGTTAAAAACTCATCAATGAAAGTTAAGTCATTATGCGTTTTGCGAATTTCAAAAATTTTCTCACGCCCTTTATTAACCTGAAGATCCCAGTTATCCTTGATATGCATATCTGTGCATTCATTATATTCCTTACCAAAACGTCCGGTATCCCAGCGATACTCAATATCACGAAACAACTCAATTCCTACTTTGTAAGGATTCAATTGCTTCCTACTCATTGCCATTACTCCGGCATGGTGGTCTGCAAAATGTATAATCTCTGATGCCTCTAGTGCTTTCTCCGTCATGATTTTAGAGTGCCAGTAAGATGCCCACCCCTCATTCATAATCTTAGTCATACGCTGGGGGAGAAAATAATACGCCTCTTCTCTCAAAATACCGATAATGTCCGCTTCCCAATCTTCAAGAGGAGCATTTTGCATCAAAAACTTTAGCACATCCCTAGGTGACGAAGCTTTTTCTTCTGGGGCCTCTACTTTTAAATCAGCAGCAACTTCAGCTTCATGTGGCATCGAGTTTTCACGCGCACGCATAAAACTTCTAAGGGCGGGGGAAATTTCAGCATCATACTCATTAACAGTTACAGCGGCCTTTGAATTTTCAAAATCTGTTTTTTCAAAGAGAACATTAGTATCTAAAAGGTTATCAAGAGAAAGAACCGTATCAATAAACTTTTCAATTTTATCTTGACCATAACGATTCATATAACGACGTATCTTAGTGCCGTGATTGGCCATAACATCCATCATTTTGCGATTAGTATTACTAAACCAAGAATTATTCCAGAAAAAATCGGCATGGGCATACACGTGTGCCATGACTATTTTCTGGTCAACAGTATTATTGGCATTTAAAAGATATGCGTAACATGGATCAGTGTTAACAACCATCTCATATATTTTCTGCATACCATATGCATACCCTTTATACATGCGGTCATAGTCCATACCAAACTTCCAGTGCGGATACCGATTGGGAAATCCTCCCTGGGCAGCAAGGATATTAATTGTATCGTAGTCACAAGACTCAAAAATAACTTCAGGAAAATCAAGACCAGCATCAACTGCATACTTTTCTATTTCTTCTTTTAATCTGAGTAGTTCACCACTAATTGGCCTAGAGCGATTCATCGACATAATTTGCCTATTTCCCTTTTCCTAAAAAGTCTTTAATGGAATCGAGAATCCCATCCCGGTTTTCAATTCTACTGAGAATCACCTCATCACCAGTTTCACCAAACTCATCGATGAGATCCTTATAAAATTGTCCTGTTCCATAACGACTATCAACCTGCCCATAACAAAAAACATTTGATGCCGGCAAAAGATCTTGCTTTAAGATTTCCATACAATCTTTGGTATCATCGGTAGACCAGTTGTCACCATCGGAAAACTGAAAAGGATAGATATTCCACTCATTGGGATCATAATCCTTCTTGATAATATCTCGACAAACCTTATAGGCAGATGAAATGAGAGTTCCACCGCTTTCTTTAGTTTTAAAAAATGTTTCCTCGTCAACTTCTTTTGCAGTCGCATCATGAATGATGTAACGAACTTCAATATCTTTATACTGGGACTTAAGCCAAAGATTTATCCAAAAACTTTCTGATCTAACAATCTCTTTCTGCTCATCTCCCATTGACCCTGAAACATCCATCATATAAATAACAACAGCAGCATTATCATATTCAACATGAGACTTTGCTGATCGATAACGTAGGTCACTCTTTATTGGAATGATAATTGGATTTTTAGGATCATAAGTTCCCATTACCACTTGTCTCTTTAAGGCCTCACGATAAGATCGCTTAAAGTGCTTGAGAGAATCTGGTCCCTGAGTACCTATACTTGTATATTTATCAGACTCAGACTGAATTGTTTTATGCCCTTTAGGTTCGATGTTAGGTAGTTCAAGCTCTTCACCAAGAATAGTTGCAAGCTCCTCAACTGTAAGCTCAACTTCTAGCTCCTTCTCGCCCTCACCTTCTCCTGCCTCGCCAGGGCCTTGCCCTTCTTGCGGTTCTCCATCAACGGGATCTCCTTCCTCGCCTTGACCTTGCCCTGTGCCATCACCCTGATTATCTCCAAAGATAAAACGTGGGGTATTGATCGACGGCATAGGGATTTTAACAGTCCCATCCCCCTTAGGGATGACTTGAGTGCCTCCAGAAATAAATTTCCGGAGGTTATCTCTAACTTTACCTTTTACAATTTTTTTGAATCTCGCAAGATCCTGTTTGATAGGATGCCCCATCAGTCCTCCAAGAAATTAAGACTTGGCCGAATCACCTTTTGCAAAGATTGAAGCGACAAAGTTTAAGGCGTCTGTTGCACAGATCTCACAGTATCCGTAGTTCTTAATTAGACGCGACTTAATAACATCGATTTTCTCTTGTGTTTCTTTATCCACTACTTTTGAAATAATTGTTGTTAGCTTTATTGAGTCTTTTTGATCTTCGAACAATTTCAGCTCAAGAGCACGGTGCAATCTTTCATTCATTTTAAAATCAAAAGTCTTACCTTCAATTGCAAGAGCACCAATGTAATTCATGATCTCTCTTCTAAAGTCATCTTTACGAGACTCTGGAATATCAATTTTCTCTTCAATTGATCTCATGAATCTCTCATCAGCTTCTTCAAGTTGATTAGAATACTTATTTCTTATTTTCTCTTTTTGGGTATAGGCCTTTACATTATCAATGTAATTTGCACAAAGACTTTGAATTGCAGTCTCGTCAACACTGATTGCTTTTTGAACATCATTTTTGACTGTATCCTCATACTCTTGCCGCGCAACAGTTAGCATCTCTCTATAATGATCGAGCATTTCAGGTGAATTAATGAGTGCGTGGTGCTTCAGGCCTGCTTCAAGCTCATTAAAAATCATAAATGGATTAAGGCATCCGGTATGACCGTGCTTAACTAGAGAGTTCGAAATTTTATCCTGAATATAACGAGGAGAAATCCCGAAGTGACCTTCTTCAATAGATTCTTTGCGAAGCTCTTTTACGTTGTCTTCATTGTATCCAGGAAGAGTCTTACCATTATAAAGCTTTAGTTTCTGAAGTCTTGTCAGGTCGGCCTTCTTAGGATCTTCAAGTCTAGTAAGGATTGACCAAACAGATGCCATCTCGATTGTATGAGGAGCAATATGGATATGGGGGATTGTTTCTTGATTAAAATCCTTACAGTAAATTTTCACTTCATTACTCAAGCGAGTAATATAAGGGATATCAATCTTCACGGTTCTGTCGCGAAGAGCTTCCATAAACTCATTGGCCTGAAGTTTTTTAAATTCTGGCTCGTTGGTATGACCAAGAATAACTTCATCAATATCAGTTTGAGCAAATTTCTTAGGTTTAACACTTTGCTCTTGCGATGCCCCTAGAAGGTCATAAAGGAATGCTACATCAAGTTTCAACATCTCAATAAACTCAACGATTCCACGATTAGAAATATTAAATTCACCATCAAAATTGAATGCTCTAGGATCAGAGTCAGATCCATAAAGTGCTATTTTCCTATAGTTGATATCACCTGTAAGCTCTGTTGAGTCTTGGTTTTTTTCATCTTTTGGCTGGAATGTTCCAATTCCTAATCGATCCTTTTCTGAGAGAATTAATCTTTTTACCTTGATGTGCTTAACAACTTGTAACCAATCTCCATCATATTTTTTCATGTACTCATTATAAATATAACGACAAGCGGGACAAATATCACCTTTAATTTTCAGCTTAAAATCATCACTTTGCTTATTGAACTCAGAAATAAAGTCCATGCGAACACTTGTTGGGATAAGCTTTAATGGCTCTTCATGCATTGGACATGAAAAAACTTTTTCACCACCTAAAATGTCGCTTTCCTCTTTATCGATCCATTCATAAGTGTAGAGTGAACCAACACTTTCTTTCGAATATCTCTCTAGCCCTTTTTTTAAAAGTCGAGCAATAGAAGACTTAGCAGAACCAACCGGCCCATGAAGAAGTAAAATACGTTTCTCTGTTCCGTAACCAGCAGCTGCTGCTCTAAAGAAGTTTACGAGCTTCATAAGATGAACATCAATACCATATACAGCATCTTTTCCATTACTGAATGGATCATCAAAAAACTTGTATCGTGTAATATCTTTTTTATACTCCGTATACTTTTCAGTTCCATACGACATAATCATGTCATGAACACGCTGAAATGCATTGCGAGCAATAATTGGATTTTTTTCTACTAGATCTAGATAATCTTGGAAGTCACCTTCCCAGTGCAAATGTGCGTAATTTTCAACCTTGAAATTGTCACCCATAAATTTTGCGATATTGATTTTCGCCATTTGGTCCTCCGTCCTTGAAGATAAGAATTCTTATCTATTGTAACGTGGGCCCAAATTATATTAAAGTGAAATTATTGCATTTTTTTTATAAATCAAGAAACTGGGAACAAAACAGACACCATTATGCCCCCAATAGTGTGCGACTAAATTACTCGACTATCTAAAATTAGAAATATCTTGCTCCGAAACATCAATATACTTATTCATCATTGGTAGAAGGTCAGTGAAAAATTTATCAAAATTTTCATCTGCCTCCCAGTGAGATCTGCTTGGGATACTCATTCTGCGTTTCAAGAGATCATCAAAGGTGCGCACATGTTCTTCGCAGAGGCTGCGTTCAATATCATTTTTAGAAACTTTTCGAATGATATCAAAGGAACCAAATACTGACTGCTTTCGAAGGGGGTTTTTAGTACGATTCTTATCGTACTTCTGACCAATACCTTTTACTACTGCCTTAGTGATTTTCTGTCCCATGACTCTGAATGTAGTAAGTTTACCGCCGACCACAACATGAACATTAGAAAATGGATTGAAGATCTTGTGATTGCGGGCCGTTTTGCCTGCGCTAATGCCACCTGTGGACTTAACCAAAGGTCGCACTCCAGCATAACTAGACAAAACATCCTCTCTCTTAATTTCCGCAGTTGGGAAATAATTTTTAAGGTTGTCTAGGAGGTAATTAATCTCATCTTCAGAGGCCTTAAGATCAAAAAGATCACCATCAATTATGATCTCTGTTGTTCCCACTAGAATCATCTCCTTCTGTGGAATAGCGAAGATTAGCCTTCCCTCTTTTGTTTGCATAACAAGAGGGTTATTCAGTGGCAATTTCTTATGGGAGATCCAAATATGTGATCCCTTAGATGAAAGCATACATGGCCTCCATGGGATCTCCGAAAATTTGTCCAAAAGGATATCAGTAAAAGGGCCAGTGGCAAAAACAACATTTTTCGCCTTAATTTTTCGCTCGTCTCCAGTCAAAGAGTCTTTAAGCAACACAGTACAAAAGTCATCGCAATGGTGAAACTCAACTAATTCAACATAATTTAGCGCAGCACTCTCACTGCTCTCAAGCCCATCATATATGGCCTCAAGTGTTACCTTTGAGTCATCAATCACTGCATCATAGTAAATTCCAGACCCACCAAGTCCAACACTTTTAAGGTGAGGAACCTGCTCAAGGGTTTGTTCCCTATTAGACATTTTGTGATTTGAGTTTTGAAATCCAGACAATGCATCATACATGGTCAGGCCGATACCTAACATCCATGCAGGATACTTAGACTCTTTAAAGGCAGGCATATGGAAAGGCATTTCTTTACAGAGATGAGGAGCAATTTTGAGCCAGAGATTTTTTTCATGAAGAGCTTCCCATACCAGACCAAAATTGCCTGATTCCATATAACGAATACCACCATGAAACATTTTTGAACTCTTGTGGCTTGTCTGGGAACCAAAGTCCTTTTTATCAATCATTAATGTCTTAGCACCATGTAGCGAAAGATCGCGAAAGATCCCAGCTCCAGTAATGCCTCCACCAATAATTAAGGTATCAAATGATTCATCTATTTCTAGTAACTTGCCTGCCTTCATTTATGCTCCAATATCTGTAACCCAAACAATATTTCCTGTACAGGTTACCTTGTAAACAGTCTCTGCTGTGACCTCTCCAACATTTGGAAGAGGCGTGAACTGATAATTGACGTTAAGCACAGCGTTTCCACCTTTTTTAAGTGCTTTAAATTTTAACTTTTCAGACAGGGCACTATAGGTTTCCCCCACATCGACTCCGTCAATTCCAACCTCACCAAAATTATCTAGTTCAGATTCCTTGATAAGTGCATGCTCAGAAGCAATTCCCAAATAACGAACAACTTTATAACCCTCAAGGCTTGGTACAGTGGCCAATAAAACAGATTTTATATCCACTGGAATTTCAGACTTTTCAAACGACTCTACTTTATTCTGCATCAAAACAGTTTTGTTAACTGGTCCCATCTCACCTCGAGTATAACTTTTAGATGGGTGAAGTTCATCTGACAGACCAATTTGAATTTCTAGGTCAAAGCGACGTAACTTGTGCGCTAAAAATATTGCGCAATATTCGCTGAGTTGAGAAAGAAGAAGTGAGCCGTGATTAAGACCAGTCTTTATATCTTGCTCCGATTCTGGAGTAACAAGGCCGTGATCTTTTAAAATAAGATTAATATCATCACAATCTTCTTTAAACTTTATATTTCTCAGCATGACACTAAATGGAGGATTTCCACCTTGCGCCATCGCACCGTAGGTCACACTCTGAGCAAAACTCTTCACATCAGAAAATGTCTCAGGCTTAAAATCAGGAGAAGGTGCAGCATATTCTTGTTGAGGTACTGGAGTATGAATAGGCTCAGGACTAACAACAACTTCCTCTTCAACTTCCTCTTCAACTTCTTCAAAAGCGATATTTTCTGTTACAGTCTCTTCGGGAGACTCTTCTACTTCAAAAGAAGTATCATCACTAAGAGTAAAATCGCCACTATCATCACTATTCTCTTCAGACTCGAAACTGGATTCAAATGGAGTATCAACTTCTCCTGCACCAAAAACGTCCTGGTCATCACCCTCTGAAGACTCAAAAGCATTATCGAATGAATTTGATTCGTCAGATTTAAACTCTTCAAAATCATCAGAGGAATCATCTTCTAGATTCGATTCAAGAATTGATATTTCTTCAGTCTTATCTTGAGTGAATAATGGTTCCCCTTCACTGACTGTATCGTCAT
>JAGLCH010000133.1 GCA_023146355.1 Bacteriovoracaceae bacterium
AGAAGGCCCCGCAACCGTAGACCTAAGACAGATAACAACAAGAGCTAGATTGTGAAAATCATCCATACTAGTGATTGGCATCTTGGAAAAAAACTTTTCAAGGTGTCACGCCTTGAAGAACAGGAACACTTCCTATCGTGGCTAATTGGTGTGATTACAGATAAAAAGATAGATCTTTTAATCGTTGCAGGCGATATTTATGACACCCCTAATCCTCCTGCAGATGCCATTAAACTCTTTTATAACTTCCTACACAGACTAAGCTCAGAAACTGAGTGCTATGCCCATATCATCGCAGGAAATCATGATTCTGGCGCATTTATCGAGGCCCCTAGAAGTCTTCTTCTTGATAAAAGAGTTGAACTTATTGGTAAACTTAATTTAACAGAGCTACATACTGTAACTCATGGTGATGTTGAAATTCAGTTTCTTCCATTTTTCAGGTCCTATGAAGTTCTACAAGCAGCAAAGAAGATGAAAATAGAGGAGCGAAGTGAATCAGAAGAAGATGGTGATTTAATCCTTCGCACACTAGAGAAGCTTATAAGAAATGGGCAAAGTAAAAATGCGAAGCACCGAATATTAATCGCTCATCACATCTTTGGAAATATGGATCGGGTTGAAATGGGAGGATCAGAACAGGTCATATCCCTCTCAGGACTAGACAGTATCCCCAACTCCTTGCTTGTTGAACATTTTGATTATGTAGCACTAGGCCATATACATAAAAAGGCAACTCTCAAAAGTGTTGCTCCAGTTATTCGCTATTGTGGAGCCCCTCTTCCTTTTAGATTCTCCGAAAATTATAAAAAGAGCATCACTCTCATCGAAACAGGTGATGACTTATCCTTTTCTGAAATTGAAATCCCAACGTTTAGAGAGCTAATTTCTTTGCGTTCAACTAGCGAACAAATAAAGGATAAGCTTAAAGAGCTAAAGGCCCATCTTAATAAGATAGAAAAGAACTCACTCCCAGTACTTCTAGAAATACAGCTAACGAGCACAGACCCACTAGTGGGAATGGCCGACAGTATACGTAATGAACTTAATGACCTCCCCGTTGAGCTTTTAAGCCTACGGACTATTATTGAGGGGAAACACAATGAGAAGGAAGAAGAGCTGATTCTTCAGGGACTTCCGGCCATGGATAAACTCTTTGAAATGTTTTATTTTACTAAGCATCCTGACTCAAAAGAGATCCCAAAGGCCATAGCAGAGGAGTTCACCCATTTGCTTGCTGAAGTAAATGAACAAAAGGAGAGTGAACAATGAGAGTTCATTCTGTCTCAATTGAAAACATTACCTCCCTTAAGGGAAAACACGTTATCGATTTCGATGAAATTCTTCACGGAGAAGACCTCTTTGCGATTACAGGCCCTACTGGTTCGGGGAAGTCTTCTATCCTCGCGGCAATATCCCTAGCACTATATAATTCAAATTATAAAGAGGGACTGGGGCCGATTGAATTGATTACTCAAGGAGAAGATTTCGGAAAAGTCGAACTCTCTTTTTCAACTGGGAACAATCGCTATAAGTCGGTTTGGGAATGTAGACTTGCTCAAAAAAATGGAACAAGACTAAAGACGCCAAAGCTTCAACATACCTTCTATTTAGATGATGAAATTATCGATCTTAATGGCGAGGAAATTTTAGGTCTAAGCTTTGATCAATTCTCAAAGACTATCATATTAAACCAAGGCCAGTTCTCAAGGTTTCTCACTAGCAAATATAAAGACAGAAGAGATATCCTTGAAAAACTTTACGATTCCAAAACGCTTGCGCTTCTAGGCATAAGACTCAATGAAAAGATCAAAGATGTAAAAGGTGAGATTCAAGGTATCGAGCTCGCTCTAGAAAATATATTACCTGTAACCAAAGATGAAATGGATTTGCTCATACTTGACCTAGAGCAAACTAAAAAGGAAAAAAAGAATCTTGGGATATTTTGTAGCTTGTATAAGATGATCAGTTCGGAAGTTCGAGACTATTCTCGCTGCATTCAGAACGTTCAAAACAACAGAGCAAAGAAAACTAAATATGTCGATACCGTCTCGAAAAGCATCACAGAATCTAATCAGATAAAGCACACAGTAGACCAATCCAATAAAGCACTGCAAATAAAAAAGCAGGAATCTAATGAGGTCCGCCCGCGACTTATTAAATGCATCGAACTTAGTAACAAGCTGAGTGCTAAAAAGAGAGAATTACTACAAAACCATGAGCGAGCAGCAAAAAATGTAAAATCTATCGCGCATAAGGAAGAGCTTCAAGAGAAGGCCATTGCAGAAAAAGAAGCAATAACAAAAGGCCTAGCACTTTTTGAAAACTCTCATCCTGCACTTTTTATTGATGATAGTGTGTTTGATCAGTACTCAAGTATAGTAAAAGATATCCGCTCAATAGCGGGAACTCAGGCAACAAAAGTAGAGTCTCTCCAAAACTTCAGCAATCAACAAAATGAGATGAAGACAGGACTTGAGTCTTTAAAAGGAAATATCCAAAAGAAAGAGGATGAACTGAGTGCTCATTCGTTGACAGCAGCGAGTGAATCACTCAAAGAGTGGATCAAAAAGCATGATCTAGAAATCAACAAGCTTAAAGGTATCATTGAAACGAAAGAAAAGAGTGCTCGTAAAAAAGAGCAGTATCTTACAGAGGTTGATCAGTATAAGTCAGAATTGTCTAAGAATAAATTAAACGAAAAGAGTATTGCAAAAAAAGAAAAAGACATTCAAGAAAAAATAAAAGAATCAAAAATAGAACTTGAACTGGCCTTAACAAAAATAAAACTCAAAGAGCTAGAACGGTCAATAGCATTCATACAAGCTGAGTCACTGGAAAGTGGAAGATGCCTCGTATGCGAAGGTGACATTTCAAGCATAAGTCCTCCAGCTGCCAGTAAAAGCAACGAAGACGACCAAAGCGTCATTCATCTCCAAGGAAAAATTCGCGAACTAGAATTAGAAGAGTCAAAACTTAATGGAACTCTCCATTCAAGTATTGCAGCAACTCAGATAACCTCAGATAAATTGAAAAGCAGTCAGGACAATCTCACAGAGCTACCAGACAATAAAGATTTGGGCGCTGCCGATGACATTCGAAAAAAATTAGACTTATCAATAAAGTGGTCAATACTCGTTCCAGAAACACATAGAACTCTGCAAAAGGATCAAGTCGACTTTAAAGTGCTTCTAGATAAGAAAGAAAAGCAGTCCATATTAATGGCAAAGATAGAAGCAGAACAAGAAGATGATTCTATCGCGCTCTACAAACTTATAAGTGAAATAAAAACAAGTTTTCCAAGCTACCCTGATAATCCTGAAATGCTGTGCACCTTCTTCGAGGAAGATACATCAGTATTTCATAGAATAAAACGCGGCATAGACAAAGAGAAGTATGCGATCAGTTCTGTGGATAAGCTTAAAAATGATATAGAGACTTTAGTCACTCTAAAAAAAGAAGATTTAGAAAGAAGTAAAAACATTGAAAGTGAAATATCTTTACTCGAAAGCAGTATTTTAGAAGATTACAATTTTGAGGACCCAAGTGGAACTCTTCAAAACCTATCAGATGAACTCGAACAGATGAGCAAATCCCATGCGGCACTGCGAGAAGAACTTGTGTCCATCAATCGATCTATTGATACACACAACCAATTTATCTCAAACCTAGAAGAAACACTTAAGGCACTTGATTTAGAAAAAAACCTGATTGAAGGAAATCTTTTTTCAATTGTAGTTCCAGAGAGCTTAAATGAGATTGATACATCTTACACCAAAGTCTTCTTGGAAAAAGTAAAATCAAACTCAACATCTGCTGATCCAGAGTCCCAATACAAACTTATTGAGGCATTTGATACTGGGATTCTTCCGGCAACAGTCGATCAAATAGATGAACAACTTAAGTGCTCAACAAAAAAGTTTCATCAGTTAGAAACGACATTAGGCCATTACAGAGAAGCTGAAAACAAATCTGCCGATCTCAAAGACAGCTACAAGCTGTTAACTGCGACCTTAAATCGCTTTCAACTACTCAATGAAATTATTGGAAAGCAAGAGTTTCGAGACTATGCCTTAAGTATTATCGAGCGAGAACTTGTTTTTGGGGCCAACAATGAGCTTAAGAAAATTTGTGATGGCCGTTATGTTTTAAAACAAATCCCAAGTAAACTTCACAAGTTTGAATTTTTTATTATTGATAACTACTCAGGAGGTATGGAACGAAAAGTGTCCACCCTTTCTGGTGGAGAAACATTCCTAGTCAGTCTTGCCATGGCAATGGCCTTATCAGAGATGACACGTGGCCAATGTGAAATTGATTCATTTTTTATAGACGAAGGATTTGGAAGCTTAGATGAAGATGCAATTGATGATGCTCTTGATACATTGATGCAAATAAGAAGTCGTGGAAAACGAATCGGAATTATTTCCCACGTACAAAAACTCACCGAGAGGATCTCAGTCAATATAAATTTGATTAAGACAGATCTTGGAGAAAGCTCAATTCAAATTATTTCATAATTTAAAAAAAATTGCCGTTACCAACTATGGCCCAACCAGCTCTCTAATGACTTCATCTTCTAGCTCTTTCTCAAGCTCTATGCCAAACCCCATATCTTCTTCAGAGCAACCGCGATCTTTTATCCACTTAACAACAGCATTTCCAATAAATCGCTCTCGCTGTGTAGATTCATCTACAATTGCGTAGGTGACAATTTCTCCCATTTCAGGAATATGAATTGTGCGGACAAAGGCCCCACCTTTACTGATATCAGCAAGCTTAACAGTGTATTTACATGCAGTGAGACTCGTGTAGACCTTGAGGAGCCCCTCTGATTGAATACGTGGATGCCTTCTTTTATCTTCTGTATCGTTTGTCATGACTTCCTCCTTGGTGACCAAGAAATTGTAACCGGTAATCATATTAAAGTTAGGTAAAAAGTAGTTAAGTTGGCCTTTGGGTAAAAAAAAAGGCCCCGTGGGGCCATGAAGTGTTTAAAATTCAGCGTTATTTGGTGTTCGGGGAAATGGTATAACATCTCGAACATTGGACATACCTGTTACATACATCAACATTCTCTCAAAGCCGAGTCCGAAACCTCCATGTGGAGCAGATCCATATTTTCTAAGATCAAGATACCACCAGTAATCCTCTTTCTCCATTCCAAGATCGTCCATGCGAGCGCAGATTTTATCATATGACTCTTCACGCTGTGATCCACCAATGATCTCTCCAACACCAGGAACTAAAACATCCATAGCGCGAACCGTTTTCCCATCTTCGTTTTGCTTCATATAGAAGGCCTTACAAGTTGATGGATAGTCAGTAACAATTACAGGGAGCTTGTAGTGAACATCTGTTAGGTATTTCTCATGCTCCGTTTGAAGCTCTGCCCCCCACTCTGTAGGAAACTCAAACTTCTGCCCTGATGCATTGAGAATCTCAATGGCCTCAGTGTAAGTGATCTTAATAAAGTCACTTGATCGAACATGCTCTAGAGTGTCGATGAGGCCGGAGTTATCTTTATTCCACTTCGTCAGGAATTCAAGCTCGTCTTTACAATTATCAAGAGCGTATCCAATCAGATACTTAACAAAATCACGTGCAACGTCTGCCACTTCTTCAAGGTCAGCAAAAGCAATCTCAGGCTCAATCATCCAAAACTCAGAGAGGTGTCTCGTAGTATTTGAATTTTCTGCTCTAAAAGTAGGACCAAAAGTATAAACAGATCCTAGGCCCATAGCATAACATTCGCCTTCGAGCTGACCAGTTACAGTTAGGCCTGTTTGCTTACCAAAATAATCTTTTGTGTAATCAATTTCGCCCTTATCATCACGGGGAATATCATTAGGATTGAATGTACTAACCTTAAACATCTCGCCAGCACCTTCACCATCTTGAGCGGTGATAATTGGTGAGTGCAAGTAAAAATAACCACGATCGTTAAAAAATTCGTGAACGGCCATAGAGAGGGCATGACGAATTCTAAAAACAGCACCAAAAAGATTTGTTCGTGGACGGAGGTGAGCGATATCTCTTAAAAATTCAAGAGTCGCACCCTTTTTTTGAATTGGGTATGTTGAGTCAGAGCTACCAAGAACTTCTACTTCCATTCCCTGCATCTCAACGGCCTGACGGCCTCCAGAAGAAACAAGTTTCCCTCTAATAGCAACACAGGTTCCTGTAAGCATTGTGCTAACTTCTTCATAATTTGAAATAGTTTCATCTGCTATGATTTGTAGATTATCTTGGCAAGAACCGTCACTAATTGTAATGAATGAAAACTTTTTAGATTTCCTAACACTTCTAACCCAGCCTTTAACAGTGGCATCGCAATCGATAAGTCCACCTTTGAAAATTTCTTTTAAGGCAACTCTTTTCAGTTCAGACATTTTTCCTCCAAAACTATCCTAAAATTTCTTTCTTAATTTCTAGTAACTTCTCAGTAGGTAGACGAGTTCCATACTGAGAGCATAAAACCGAAGCTGTACGACAAGCGAAGCGCCCTGCCTCAGTATATGAATGGCCATGAGTTATGGCATATAAAAAACTTCCCGCAAAGAGGTCTCCTGCACCAAGTGTGTCAATGGCCTTTATAGATGCTGTTGTTACCATGATATTCTCACTTCCATCATAAACCAATGCCCCTTTATCTCCAAGGGTTATGCCAAAGGTATTAGCATATTTCTGCATAAAGACAGAACATTCCTCAGGTGTATCTCCACCAGAAAAAGCGCGGGCCTCATCAAGATTACAGAAGATGGCATCAACACCCTCTCCAATAACGCTCATTACCTGCTCACGACGATTGATAACTAAATTTTTGTCAGAAAGTGTTAGCGCAATTTTTACACCATTCTCTCTAGCAATTCGCACTCCCTCAAGTGCAGCTTGCGTCCCCTCTTCTCCATATAGAAGATAGCCCTCAATATAAAAATACTCAGATTTGGCAATCTCTTCAGGGATCAGTTGATCAGAACAAAAGTCACGTGAAATACCTAAGTGCGTATTCATAGTACGATCTGCATCGGGAGTGACCATAACAACACAGGTGCCAGTAGTTACAGCAGGGCGATCAACATCAATATTAGTTGCAATTCCATGGCCGAGTAAATTTCCGAGATAAAAATCACCAAGCTTGTCCCCGCCAACACGGCAGGAGTAAAAGCTCCTTCCGCCAAGCTGCGCCATACCGATGACAGTGTTGGCAGCAGAGCCACCGCAACATCTTGTGGTATCGAGTTTTTTTACTGAGTCAAGGATTTGAGATTGACGTTCACGGGGAACAAGGCACATTACACCTTTTTCCATCTCCATTTGATCAAGGTAATTTTGATCGACTAATACCTCAATATCAACGAGGGCATTGCCCATTCCATATACATTATATTTTTTCATCACGCTTAGGCCTTCCTACCTGAAAGAAAAAAGTGATTTTAAAGGATTAGGAGATAAAAGTCATGCCAAAAGACCAATTTATTATTATAGTTTTGTGAAAGAAAACTTAAAAGGAACAATATAAAATATGTTTATCTATCTAGCATCACAGACATCTACTCCCTCAGAAACTGAACGGAATTTCAGGGAATATCTTGAGGCCAATTTTACTAACTCTCAAATTACTATTGTCCGCTTAAATGAACAAAAAGTTACCCTTGCTGCTCCGGGAATACTCTTCACATCTTCGAAGGTTGAAAATAGGTCGATTAATGAGCTTAGCGCCGATAGTGACCGCTGCTATGTCGACTACTCTCCTAACGATGGCAGGCCTTTTGCTCATACAGATGACAACGACAAAATTTCTAAAATTGGCCCCCTCGATAGCGAACACCACGACGGACTCTATCCCCTTGGTATCTACAGCTTCACCAAAGATAGTACTGTAGAACATTTAATTAAGAGCACTGGCCTTAAAATCACACCTCTGCCACTTCGAAATCCCCTAAGCCCCCTCACACCCTGCCTATTTATGGATCGAGATGGAATAATCAACGTTGACACAGGATATCTTCACAAAGCGGAAGATCTAACAATAAAACCTGGAGTTGAAAAAGTTATTAAATTTTTCAATGAAAGAAAGTGGCCTGTAATCTGTATTACCAATCAGTCAGGTGTCGCCAGAGGCATGTTTGACTGCGACGCCGTAAACATACTCCATGATGAGATCAATCAAAGGCTGAGTATATTTGATTGTCATATCGATCATTTTGAAATCGCTCCCTACTACTACGCTAAGGGGGTTGGTGAATACAAAAAGTACAGCGTACTACGAAAGCCAGGGCCTGGAATGGTTTTAAAATGCCACAACCTGTTCAATATTGATCACTCAAGATCTATAATGATTGGTGATAAGAATTCTGATTGCCTACACTTTTTTCACCACAAAACACTTCTTCTCCAAGGGCAGTATGACCTATCAAGCCGATATGGAATAATTTTAAATAGTTTTGATGAAGTTATGCAACAGTTAAGAGAATTTTATAAAAGTAACTCCCCCTAGAATCGAGTAATTAGCGAACCTATCTCAACCTACCCTTATTATTTATTCATTTTTTTTCAGGCAGGAATTAGAAATATATTGCTACGCCTCTTTTCAAAACAGTCTCTTATCAATGAGTTAGCAAAACTTCTAGGCTAATTGACACATTTTCCCATTCGACATTGACCACTACTTCTAGCTATAATTATTTAGTGAGAACCTTAGTTATAACTTTCGCCATTCTCGTAACGATATCGCAGTCTTTCGCTTCACCGAA
>JAGLCH010000134.1 GCA_023146355.1 Bacteriovoracaceae bacterium
GAAGATCGAATAAATCAAGCATTAGATAATATATGGGAGCTATTTTTAATACGAAATCAGCTATCATATTTAATAAATACAAACTATAAGTGGCTCAACAAAAACCCAGAATTCATTCGTTCGTGGGAACTACTCGACTCAACTTTTGAGGGAAATATTACAGAGCTTGAATCACGCACTATGAGAATGAGAATGTCATCTCTTAAGAATATCTACTCTAGACTTAGTAAGATTGTACGTAGCTACACCCGAGAGTCTGGTAAGAAAATAATTTTTAAGACAGAGGGCGATAAGACTGAACTAGATAAAAAAGTTATTGATATGCTTTATGATCCCCTAGTTCATCTTATTAGAAACAGTATGGATCACGGAGTAGAATCTCCCGAAGAAAGAGAGGCCTCTGGTAAACCAGCAGAAGGGATAATACACGTTGACGCAAAAGTCATAGGAAGTGAAGTTGTCATAACGGTTGCTGATGATGGAAAAGGTATTGACCCTAAAAAAGTATTGGCCCATGCTAATAAAAAAGGACTCGATACCTCTTGGATAAAAACAGACGAAGAGGCCATTAAACTTATTTTCACTCCAGGATTTTCAACAGCAGAACAGGTTAGCGCTGTTTCAGGCCGTGGCGTGGGAATGGACGCAGTTATCTCTTCAGTACAGTCTGTAGGGGGTGAAGTTGACGTTGAAACAAATCTAGGTATTGGCTCTACATTTAAGATCAGCCTACCACTTAGTATGTCCGTTGTGTCTGCCCTCGTGATGAATGTGAATAGTTGCAAGATTGCCTGTGCGACCTCAGCGATTATCGAGACGAAAAGATTGAATTTTTCAGAGCTTAAAATGAATTCAGGAGAGCTGTACTATCTTGATCATGAGACTCATATTCCATGTATCCAACTAGATAAACACATCTATGTTGAGCATGCAAAAGATAACCCCCTCGTAAAGAAAAGCGAAGTACATGCATGTATGATTGAAGTGGGTAGTCGCAAGATAGCACTGTTAATTGATTCAATAGATGATTATTCAAATCTCGTGATTAAACCAATGCCCAAAAAAATCCCAAGCCTACCATTTGTGACAGGGGTTTCAATACTTGCAACGGGCTCACCAATTTTTATTTTTTCTCCCCATAAGATGATTAACGAATTTCAGAGCAATAGTTCTAGTGGAGCAATACATGAATGAGATAAGTGAAATATTTTCTCAGCAAAAAATGAATAATGAGGAGAATCAATCCGTTGTAATAATGGATAGCACCAATGTCTTTATCACTTTTAAGATTGGCGATAATGCTTACATCAGCAAGATTGAACAAGTTAAAGAGGTTTTGGAGCACCGAGATGTGACACCTTATCCAATCCCCTTTTCCACACAAAAGGGAATCATTAACCTAAGAGGTTCTATCGTTCCAATTTTTGAGATTGAAAATACTACCAATAATAATAACCAAGAAAACAAGCGAATGGTAATCTTCGAATTAGAGGAACGCACCATGGTGGGTCTGATTTGCAGTAGCGTTAAGCGGATTTATATTCCAGAGCTAACAGAGAAAAGCACACTGACCAATGGAGATGTGGTGACCTTTGAGGGCGAGCCAATCAAATTCGTAGATATTTCAACACTACTCGAAACAGAAGTGGAGTCAGATAATGCAATCCAATGAGATCAATGAGAGAATAATTGAAGGAAGTGAAATCAAAGTACTTCAGTTCGAAGTTGACTCTCCCTGCAATAAAGTACACCACCTCGTTCTCAATATTCAAAAAGTGAAAGAAGTAGTTGAGTTTGAAAAGCTTCAACCCCTTCCAGAAAACTTTCACCCATTTATTGGAATATACAACTTAAGAGATACACCTATCCCAATAATCGACCTTCTCGAAATTTTCAATGAAAAAACACCTGATTCGACCTATGATGAAAATGATCGAATAATTATCTGTGACTTTCAAAAACTACTAGTCGGAATCATAGTATCAAAGACAAAGAGAGTTCTAACTCTTTCAAATGAGAATGTAATCCCACAGCCACAGGCCATTGGTAACGCTCAAAAGCATCTTTTCAATGGAATCGTTCAGCTCGATGGAACGACATCTTATATGCTCGATATAGAGTTCATTTTAAATTCTCTAAATGTAGATCTAGGATCAAAAACAGACGTTGAAGATACTCAAATTGAATTTCAAGGAAAAACAGTTCTCATCGCAGAGGACTCTCGCTTTTTTCAGAAAAAAATTCAACGCCTATTTAAGAAGCTCGGATTTATAACAATTATGTGTGAAGACGGACAGGCCGCATATGATAAGCTAATTGAGCTTAATTTTGCGGTTGATCTACTTTTCACTGATATTGAAATGCCCAAGATGAATGGAATTGGCCTGGTTCGAAAGATAAAGGGAATAAAGGAAGCTCAAAGCTTACCTGTACTTTTCAATACCAGCCTCTCAAACCCTACCCTTCGGGATGATATTGAAAATAATAATTTAGGTCGCCTTATTGTTAAATTTGATGAGCAATCTATTCTAAAGGAACTCTGTTTAATTTTCCCTCCGGCACAACCTTGATATTTCAATAGGTTATAGAGAGTATGATATCTATCTTCCGCATCCTTAGCACTTGCATAAGTGGCGGAAATTTAATATATTGTAGAAACTTAAAACAATAAAATTAGATTTAAAAGGTTATATTATGCTTAGTTACTTAATGATTTTTCACGGGATTATCTCAATTCTTCTCATCCTTACTGTTTTACTTCAGTTTGGTAGAGGGGCCGAAGCTGGACTTATATCTGGCGGAGCATCTGAAGCAGTTTTCTCTGGTGCACAGCGCGGAAATATTTTAAGCAAGATTACATCAATATTAGCAATACTCTTCCTAGGTAATTCAATTGTTCTAGCAAAGCTTCAGAGTACAAATAACTCACAGTCGCTTCTAGACAAGCTTCCAGTACAATCAGCACCTGCAATTCCAGTAGCACCACCTGCTCCAAAAGCAGACGCTCCTGTGGCTCCAAAAAAATAATTTAAGAAAACATTTGAAATAATAAGGCCTCTATTTTTTAGGGGCCTTTTTTTATCCTGCAATCCGCTTTATATATTTTCGAGCATTTTCAGATTGTTCAGGTGCGTGATCTAAAAACTCAACAAACAGTCCAAACATCCCAGTGTTGCGATCGAGCCAGTTCCTAGCAACAGAAACAACAGTGGAATCCACCCCTGTAATCTCTTTGAGCTCTTCCCCATGAATGGTAATAACCACTCCTGTGGCAACTAAAACGGGGCTAAGCAGGTACAGCCCCTCTTCACCAATATGGGAGATAGAAATATCTGAATTGATTGAGCTATTCCGATAGTCTTCAGGTACAGCTCTGGTATCAATTGATTCCTCCACATGTTCATGTGGGGCCAAGTAACGGTTTATTACCTCCTTAAAAGCATCTTTTTTAGGAGGCTTAACCATGTAATCATCGGCACCAACTTCCATTGCATAGCCAATAGATTCAATTTCTCCATCAGCGGAGATCACGACAATAGGCACGTGATAATCAAGAGAAGTTCTTATGGCCTGAATAAGAAGAAAGCCAACGCCTTCTTTACCGATAGTCAGATCAACAATGCACAGATCTGGCTCAAGAACTTTGATCCCCTTTAAAAAGTCTTGGGGGTTAGTATAAGTCTTACAAGCATAACCCATCTCCTTAAGCCTTAGGCTCAAAATTTGGTTGATAAGCTCGTCATCATCTATAGTTAGAACTAGTGGGCTTTTTCCTTTACTCAACTCTCCACCCCCTAGTCAGTTTTGCTATTTCTTTCCGAGACTTATCAGGCATGCCCTGAAATGAGCCACTAGAAACATATCTTCCCTTGCCCAAATTACTGTGGTGGGTGCC
>JAGLCH010000135.1 GCA_023146355.1 Bacteriovoracaceae bacterium
TCTTCAGGCGACCGATAATTTCAGCAGCAGGATACTTACAGTAACGATCCAGTTTTGACTTTTTTGTATTGTATGGAAACTTTGAAGAGATCTTTTTCAGGTTCGAATAAGTGCGATCGAGCTCTTCGCAATAGGCCTTAGCTCGCTTATCGAGTTGTTTCATTGCAAACCACTCTTTTAGTGGAGTCAGATCGAACTTTACCTTCGCTCTTCTCTCTGTGAAGCTGAGCTCAAAGTTCTTATCGCGGTAGAGTTCTTTTGCCTTCTCCGCTGGCATAAAACGATTAAGGTCATTAAAAAGTTTATTCCATGCTGGAGATCCTTGGATGTTGAAGCTCTCTCCATTTTTCGCAAAGACTCCGCCATCTATAGTTAACGTCACTCCACGTGTGTCCTTTACCTTACCAGTAAGTTCAATCGAAATAGGACGGCATTGCTCCACGATCTCACGAGGAGCTGAGGTCTCAATCAATTTACCTGTCTGTACTTCTCTAAAAGATACTGCAACGGCAGAGTTATTATCTACAAAGCTCCAAGCAACTTGTATTCCCTTAAGAGGTTCCTGCATTAAAGAGGATAGTGCCCACTGGTAGTCGATTTTAATTTCAAAACCTTGCTTACTAAATTCACTTGGATCGTAGTTCATTGATCCCGAGCCTGAGTGTCCCCCGGCAAAGCTCAGTGAGTAAGTAAGGATAAATATAAGTGCTACAATTTTTTTCATAGATGTTCTCCTGATATAACATTAAGAGGAAGGTCCCCTTGGTACCTTTTTTTAAAGCTCTTCCCAATATTGTAAAATAGCAACCATCGTGATGTTGTCGTCCTTAATGGCATAATCCATGGCTGTGTATCCTCTCCAGTCTTTAATCTCTGATGATACTCCTTGGCTCATGATAAATTCAACGATACCAAATTTGTTATTGAATACTGCAATGTTGAGTGGAAGGTCTCCCTCATATCCTTTTTCAAATGAAGTTCCTGCATCTACAAAATATTGTAGAGCTGCAGTATCATTTTCTCTTACAGCAATATTTAATACTTTTAGCATTTCCCTTTCTGGCTGACCGCTCATTTCCAATTTTGCCATGTTGCGGATTACAATTGGAAACTCTTCGAACTTTGCCACTATACCGAGTATCTGGTAAAGTTCCAAAAGATCTAAATGATGAGTAGCACTGTTTATTGCGGCTTCAAATGGTGTAACTAACTTACCCTCAACTTCACCGTGGGTAAATAGTGCCATCGCCTCTTTACCGATAAGTAGTGAGTAGGCTTTTTTATTTCTGTTTTCGATGGCGATAAGGAGTGGAGTTTGATTTTTCAAATTTTTCAAGGTGAAAATATCAATTCTTCCCTTTTTTCCAAGGAATGCTAGTGCATCTTTGCTTCCACTATTTGCTGCAAGTAGGTGAGCAATTGTATTACCAGTATCAGGTTCAATTATTTTGTAGTCTAAGTCGTAGAATTCAATCAAAAGTTTAAGAGTATAGAAATCTCCTGCTTTTGCAGCAGCAAACCCAACCTCTTCAATTGTTTGAAAATCACCCATGTAATCATTATATACATTAGAGCTCCCAATAACAAAATCGTAGCCGTTTTTTGAGAGGTTCTCCTCAGCGAACTGTTTTGCCGTCTTTCCAAAGATATCAGTCTCATCAAGACTGGCACCGAGTTTTATAAGTTCTATGGCGAAAGATGTTTTTTTCTCTAGAAGTGCGTACATTAGAGGTGTTTGCCCATCAACATCCTCCTTGTACTCAGCTCCATCATTTACTAGCGAAGTAAATGCTTCGTAGTCGCCAACTGCCGCTGCACGGTGAAAAGGTGTTTCTCCCATTGTGTCGGCCAAATTGATGTCATTGTTTTTGATATTATTGCTATCTAGGTAGCGAAAGTAGCTCTTGGAATCATAAGATCCTGCGAAATTCTCTAATATTTCTTCCTCTTTCTTTTTTTCATATTCATACGCTTCCATAATTTCTTTGTTAGAAAGATTAGATATACCAAAGTCCCTCTGTTGTGATTCAGCTGTGTTGACTGCTTTTCTCAAATCATAAAGGATGTTGTCATTTTCTCTTTTTGTAAGATTATTTGAAACTAAGGTCAGATTTTTTAGTCTACTCAGCTCTCTTTTAAGTCTATCAAGGTCAGCCTCAGAGCTATTGTCACACAGCTCAAGCAGTTTTCTTGATCTAGTGCTTATTATTTTAGTGGGCACTCGTACATTGTCGTAGATCATCTCATATGCATCAGTAAGTGCATCGCAGGCCGCGGATGCTGCTATTTTTTTACTTTCAGATGAGTACCATAGTTTAATATCAGCAAGGGCAAATTGAACATCGTGATAGTAATAATTAAAGTCAAGGGATAGGTTAGTGTGTAGCAAGTAGTATGCTTTCTCCTTATTAATAAATCCCCAGTCGTCGCTAAAAAGTCTCGACCAGTCTGGTGATCCCTTAACGCTAAAATTTTCACCACTTGAGGTTGCGCCACCATTAAAACTTGTGCGTACCACGTCATCGGTGCCTCGAAGCTCGATCTGAGCATAAAGAGTAATATTAATTGGTTTTGCCTTCATTACTAGATGGTAAGGAGCATAAATTGTAATTACTTTATCTTGACCAAATGGACGAATATTAACAGGTACCGACTTCTCTTCCTGATTAATATTTTCCCACTTGAATTGAATCCCTTTGACAGGCTCATCAAGCATTGTTTCAAGAAGCCAGCTTCCGCTAAGCTTAACTTTATGGCCCTCTATATCATTTCTAGGGGTGTAGTGAACTACAAAATTTCCTTCATGACTTACCCCATAGCTATTAGATGAGAGTATAATTGAAAGGATTAGTAATATTAATATTTTGTATTTCATTTGTTTTCCTTATTAAAAAAACTTTTCCACTAGCACCGTGCATCTTTTAATTAGTTCGCTTTTCTGTAGA
>JAGLCH010000136.1 GCA_023146355.1 Bacteriovoracaceae bacterium
CAAATGATTACAAGCACTATGGAGCATTTGGTTTTAACTATTCTTACTAAGAAATGTTAACTCCGCTAAATATTTAATAGATATTTAGCGGAGATACAAAGTTCTATGTTGCCCTCAGCAATTCACGGTTAAATAATAATCTCTTTATTTTAGGGGTATAGCAGCACAATTAAAATCGTTTTTTCGTAACAACGCAGAGTGTAGGGCCTTCTCAAAGCATCTTTTTATATTTATACTCCATAAAGTGGAGTTAAATATGAAAAGAAAAAAACTGTCTGCTGACGGACTTATAAACTTAATTAGAAATAGCTTTGAGCAAATCTCAGATCACCGTGGAGATAAGACCACATATTCATTGAGAGACTCTCTCCTAACCTCTTTCGCCGCGTTCTCACTAAAGTACGAATCATTTAATTCTTTTTTTAATGACCTCGACGAATCAAGGGACAAGAGGATTAGTGTTGAACATCTCTATCAAGTGAAAAGTGTTCCATCATCCACAAGACTTAAGGAAATAATTGATCCTGTTGCAACGAATGACCTACGACCTGTATTTAATGATATTTTGAGAGAGCTTCAGCGTGGAAAAGAGCTAGAGAAGTTTAAGTTTCTGGATAAATACTATCTTTTGGCCCTTGATGGTACTCAGTATTATCAATCAGAAAAAATTTGCTGTAAAAAATGCTTAGTAAAAAATCTCAAGAATGGAAAAAAGAGTTATTCGCATCAAATGTTGGCGGGATGCTTTGTTCATCCACTTTTGAAGCAGGTCATACCAATAGCTCCTGAACCAATTCAAAATAGTGATGGAGACACTAAAAATGATTGTGAGAGAAATGCTAGTAAGCGACTTTTGAAAAAGATTCGTAAAGAGCACTCAAAATTGCCAATCATCGTTATTGAAGATGGTCTTGCGTCCAATGCTCCTCACATATTAGAACTTAAAGAGAATGGTATGAGCTTTATTTTAGGAGCAAAACCAGGAGATCATAAGTATCTTTTCAGTTGGGTTGATGCTCTAGATAATGACCAACTCAAGACTTTAAGCAGTTCTTCTTTTTTAGGAAAAAAAGTTATTCGAAGAATAAGTCAAACAATAAGATACACAAATGGCGTTCCACTTAATGACTCCAACAGTGACCTACAGGTTAATTTTCTTGAGTTGGTGGAAAGAGTAGAGAAAAAAGTAGAGAGAATTGAACATGATGAGAGTGGCATTGCAACTGTCACTTACGACTGGATTATCGAAGGAAAAGATACAACATTCAGTTGGGTTACAGACATTGAGTTAGATGAAAAAAATGCTCTTAGCATAATGCAAGCAGGTCGAAAAAGATGGTCAATCGAAAATGAGACATTCAACACTTTAAAGAATCAAGGGTATAATTTCGAGCACTGCTACGGTCATGGTAAAGATAATCTTGCCACCAATTTTGCACTATTGATGATGTTAGCATTTCTGGTAGATCAAGTGCAGGAGCTGAGTTGCAGTACTTTTCAGAAGACCTTAGTCAAAATGGGGACAAAGAAAAGACTTTGGAGTGAAATCCAGTCCTTCTTTTCAAGGTATAGAATAAATAGTTGCTGGAACGATCTGTTACTTAAAATTGCATTTCCAGAAGACTTACAAAAACTCAGTACAAGTTAAAAAAAGAAAGAATAATAAGCATAAATATCAACTTTTTCCCTGCAAAGCAGGCGACATTCAAATCGAGCAAAAAACTCAATATTTATTGAGCTGATATAATTTTGTTTGATTCAGAAAAAAGCCCTTTGCGCACCGCGGCCGAGAATCGCTGCCTTATCTCTTAATCTGTTGCAATTAGGTTGTCATAGCTTTACCCTACTTCCAAGATAATTAATCATGGAGTCTAAGCT
>JAGLCH010000137.1 GCA_023146355.1 Bacteriovoracaceae bacterium
CGAAAGGTAAAGAATCTTAGACATATATCAATGTATTTAAGTTTTAGATCGATGCAGTGCCTCATAGTATAGTGTCAAAACTATCATGGAGGATATTATGAAGAAAATTTGCTTATTACTTGCCGTACTAGTCATGACACAACCCGTTTGCTTTGCTGACAACTCAGTTGGATGTGGACTTGGATCTATGATATTTAAAAAACGATCACTTGTCTCCGCAACTTCACGTGTTATTACAAATCAAGTATTTTTAACTCAATACTTAGGAACAACAACTGGTACAAGTGGCTGTACACAGCACAGCATTGTTCAAACTGAAATGGCACCAGTATATTATGCTGAGGCAAATATTGAAAACCTCAAGGTTGATATCGCAATTGGTGAAGGCCAGTATATTGATGCATTCGCTACAACTCTTGGATGTGATGCCGCGATTATTCCAACTGTTCGCCGAGTGACACAAGAGAACTACTCTGATATTTTTCGTACATCGCGAACTTCTCCTTATGAGATGCTCAATAATGTAAAACGTTCACTCAATAACAGTGAGCAAACTAGAGGGAAGTGCAAATTTGTTCTTATCTAAATTTGTCTTAGTAATAATTTTGCTGCTGCCAATCATGGTCGCAGCAAAAAGTGATGCCTCTCACAATAGTGCTGCATCAGAAATGAAGTGGCGAAGGTTACTTCACATCGATGATAAAAAATCCGAGGCTAAAGGCCTTGGATTTTTTTTGTCCACCGATAAAGAGTGGAGTGCATTGAAAGAGCTTCAGGCCACGATTGATGCAATTAATAGTAAAAAGGAAATAGGAAACCTTAAACTCAAGGCCCACTGTGCTTTTCCCGCCCGCGCAGAATTTCTTGAACAAAAGAAATTTATAGCAAAACAACAACCTTGTGAACGCGTTGAAAAGTGGATAAATGGGATGGCGCCCTCCTCAATCTCTCTTATTTTTGCATCCGCCTACGCCAATAACCCCTCCTCTATTTTTGGTCATACTTTCCTAAGAGTAAATTCAGAAAATAAAGAAGAAAAAAAAAACAAAGCACTAGATCTTTTAGACTACGGTCTTAATTTTGCTGCGAGTATTGGAGATGATGGACCTCTAAGTTTTGTCTACCGCGGTGTTTTTGGACTCTATGAAGGTCATTTTTCAGTTGCCCCCTATTACATTAAAGTAAATGAGTACAGCAATTTTGAAAACCGAGACCTTTGGGAGTACGAATTAAACCTCACGCGTTCAGAGGTCATAACCCTAATACGTCATATTTGGGAAATCGAATACAACACAAACTTCAGCTACTATTTTTTCGATGAAAACTGCTCCTACATGATTCTCCGCTTGATCGAAGTTGTAAGGCCACATCTGAATATTAAAGAGAAATTGAAATTTTATGTCTCTCCACTTGAAACCGTCAAGGAGGCCAAAAAGATGGGTCTGGTTTCAAAAACGGTATTTCGTCCCTCTCTTCGCACCCGTTTAAAGGAGAGGCTTGAGAGACTATCCAAAGTAGACAAAGAGAAGCTCTACTCAATCATCGAGGCCCCCAAAAAAGTTAAAGCAGACTTACTAGATACCGCAATTCTTTACTTCAAGCTAAAAAAACATATCGATAAAGGGATGCTAAAAGAGGATGCAGATAACTTCAGTAAAGTTTTAATTATTCGATCAAAAGATAAGTCACCATTAAAAAAAATAAGTCCACAAAAGACAGACCCGATTGAAGGTCATGACTCAATGGGAATTGAGATGGGATATCTCAATAGCAATTCAGACAAAGTGTATATGAGCTACTCTCCAGGAGTACACCATATCATGGATAACAGCGCTGGTTACATTGAGAATTCATCGCTTAACTTTCTTGAATTTACTGGTTCCTTCAGCGAAGAAGAAAATAAGTTTTATATTGAAAAATTTATTCCATTTGAGATTGAAAGTTTTGCCCCCTTTAAAACGCTTTCCCCCAATCCTAGCTTTCGCATCAAGTCTGAGTTTTACAATACGCTTAAAAATTCCTTTCATCATTTTGGCATGGGAATTACCTTGGGATCATTTTACCTTCTCCCCTCTATATACCTTCTCGATAGTAAAGAACTTGAATACGGTTTAATTGGAGAAACAGGGCTTATGCTTCATCACAGATGGTTTCGATTAAACTTAAGTTACAATCCGCGGTTGAATCAGCTAGAATTTGATGGAAATGAATACAAGCTTCAAGCAGCACTTTTTTTGGGAAAAGACTACTCTCTTCAGATGAACTATAATTATTTCGACCACCATAAAGCTATTGAGGTGGGGATCAAAGGTCATTTTTAATGAAACTATTACTACTTTTGGTTATGACTTTATTAACGGGATGCTCTTCATTCTTTTACTACCCCGATTCAAATACCTATTATCGGCCGGAGCAATTTAAAATATCCTCTAAAAACATTGAGATGATATCCAGCGACGGTACTGCGATTCAAGGGATGCTCCTAAGGTCAAAGAAAAAAGTTTCAAAGGGACTTGTTGTACAATTTCACGGTAATGCTGAGAATATGAGTTCTCATATGACATCACTAATGTGGCTAACCGATCTTGGGTATGACCTTTTTACCTTTGACTATAGGGGCTACGGAAGCTCTGAGGGCCACCCAGGGCCAGAAGGAGTCAATCAAGATGCACTTGCAGCATTAAAAATGGCAAAAGAGTTACAAATAAAAAGAAAGGCACCGAAACTAATTGTCTACGGGCAAAGCCTAGGCGGCGTCATACTTTTACGTGCCCTTGAGGATTTTGGAACTGAAGGCATAGATCACTTAATCCTAGAATCAACTTTTATGTCCTACCGATCAGTTGCAGCAAGCGTCTTTAAGAAGAGCTTCATTACTTACCTCTTATTTCCTCTTGCCTATATTTTTGCCGATGGAAGTTACTCCGCCAATAAGGTTCCTGAGATCCCTCTAGTTGTAATCCATGGAACTAACGATGTGATCATCAACTATGAATTTGGTAAAGACATTTTTAAAAAAGCGAAGGCACCCAAGCAGCTATGGACAATTCAAAACGGTGGACATATTAATGCTTACTTTCTCGAGCAAGGAAAATACAGAGAAAAACTAATCACCTATTTAAGCAAGGAGTAACTTATGGCCACACTAGCGGATAAACTAATTCAAACAATTGAAAAAGATATTGAAGGACTTGAGCAAGCTCGGGGAGCGAATAGTAAAGAAATCAGAAAAGAGTGCAATATGATAAAAAAGAGAATTGCTGATATTGAAAAGCTTTCAATTGAAGATGGCGCCAAGCTTCAAAGATTTAAAGAAAAAATAGATAAGATACTAAAGATCGCCTCTATACCGAAGCATCTATAAGGCATATAATTCTATCTATTCGAGACAACATTCTCCTAATCAAGAATTTAACTTCGTCCAACAAGAGGGTTTCTATCAGCTCAATTCGCATTACTTATCAAACGAAGGTCATTGGAAATACGGACATTCATTTATGTACCCTCAGAGACAAACAGCAATTCAATGACGACTCGGGAGAGGCCGAAGCACTTGGCATATCATCTGCTCAGTGGTCACTATTTGGCGTTGTTTGGGATTCCTCTGTCGTTCTTGCAAACTTCATGAGTGATTTTGAGATCAAAGGCAAACGTATACTTGAAATTGGCTGTGGCATAGGCCTTTCAAGCTTAGTAATCAATAGCAGAGGTGGAAACATCTTTGCCACAGACTACCATCCCGAGGTGGGGCGATTTCTAAAGAGAAACGTTAAACTAAATAATGGCCAGGAAATTCCTTACAAAAGAATAAGCTGGAGCAACGAGACAAGCTCCATAGGAAAATTTGACCTAATTATTGGAAGTGACCTCCTATATGAGAAGGAGCAAATTGATCTTTTATCTCAGTTTATCGAGCAACATGCCAATGATAAGTGCGAGGTGATCATTGTTGATCCCGGAAGAAAGCACCATAATAAATTCACCAAAGAGATGATTAAGCTCAATTATTCGCATTCTCAGCATAAACCAGAGCAAATAGAAGAGCTACTGGCACCATTTAACGGTTTAGTTATTCGTTATGAAAGATAGTTTGAATATAAACGTATAAAAATGACATTACCTATATACTTGTTCCGATATACGGGTTAAAAAGTATTTAGATGCTTAATTGAAGTATCTAAATACAATTAATAAGGATTATCATGAGTACAGGAACAGTAAAATTTTTCAATGACGCAAAAGGCTTCGGATTTATCACTCCAGACGACGGAGGAAAAGATCTTTTCGTTCATTCTACTGGAATTGAGCAAGGTTACATCACAGAAGACGACAAAGTAGAATTTGAAGTTGGTGAAGGTCAGAAAGGACCATGTGCCGTTCAAGTAAGAAAATTATAATTTAATTTATTTAATTATATTTTTGGGAAAGGGAGCTTTTAAGCTCCCTTTTTTTAGGACTAAATATGACTCAAGAGACTCCAATTGCCCAAATTGTTAAGTTCACAAGCCTCCCTGAAGAAGATGGAATGTATATTGTTGATCTAATTGAAAAGAGATCATCACTATCAAAGTCAATCATCAAAAAGCTGATGGTCTTTGGTGCTGTATTTCAAACAATCAACACCACTCGAAAACGCGTTCGCAAGGCAAAGACAATTCAAAAGGCGGGAAATCTTATTGAGTGTTACTACGATCCAAAGATTGAACAAGATATTGAGTTTCAATTTAAAAATCTTTATGAAACCTCAAATTATGGTATCTACCTAAAGCCGGCAGGCGCCCTAACAGAGGGAACAAATTACGGGGACTACACAAGCCTTTTTCGCTTTGTAGACAAAACTAAAAAATTCGCAAACTTGGTGAACCGCCTTGATAGAGAAACAGCGGGGCTTGTTGTAATTGCCTATAACCCAAAAACTCAAAACCTTCTCCAGTCTATGTGGAGAGAGAAAGTGATAAAAAAATATCAGGCAATTGTAAGAGGGCAACTTAAGGGAAGTGGTGAGTTTACAGGAAAGCTTAATAATAAATTCACCTGCACAGAATATAATGCAGTTGAAGTTTTTGGAAACCTAACCCACCTAGAACTCACACCTAAAACAGAAAGAAAACAACAGATCAGAATACATCTAGCTGATGCCGGATATCCCGTTATGGGCGACCCGATCTACGGCGATAAAAACAAAAATAGAGATGGGTTAAAACTGATCTCTTACTCACTTGAGTTTACCGACCCCCACTCTGAAAAAAAAGTTTTAGTCGAGATTCCAAAAGATCTGCTTCTTTTTTAGACTAGAGTTTTTCTCTTTCGATCATGCAGTCGTAATCACCTTCCTGATATTCACGACAGATGAAGGGCCTCCTCTGGTATATCGTACAGAGCATCGTTTTACGATCAAGTGCATCACAGTAACCATCTAATCCCTGCTTCATAACAGTATAGGTTCCCTCCGCAAGAGTTGTGAACTCCTCAGGAACCTGATCATCAGAATCGTCGATAAGCTGTACCTCTAATCGACAGCATAGCGCACGACAGGTGGAACAACTTATATCTGGTATAATTGAGTCACTCATAAAACATACCTCCTCTTACACCTACATTTTTTATCAATTAAACGATACGTCCATATTGAATCCAAAAGGGATACTGAGGCTTAACATCAATTCTGTAATAGGATTTTCGGTATCATTTATTTTTGAGTCCCCGCTGCCTTCCACTTTTGAAATAGTAAGTCTTCGCATTTCAAGATTAAGAAATACATCGACCTTTGGAATGAATGAGAGTTGGTAACCGACACCTAGAGCGTAACCACTTCCAGACAAAGTATCATTTCGATCACCAGACCTTGCGGTATAGGAACTGTGGAGGAAGTATGTTCCCCAGACCCGTAAAAGAATGGGAAATTGATAGGCAATATACGGACCAATCCCCCACCTGAAATAATCTGTTTTTGAAGGATTATTCTCAATAGGCATTCTCTGCTCCATGGTTGGTGTAGAGAAGGTAAAATCTAGACCACCATCGAATCCCATATAGCGATAACCAGCTTTGGAGCCAAAAGAAAAACTATCGTACTGATGCTTAGTAGAGTCATTCTTAGAATTATACTCTCCGTGAACCATACCAATATAGGGCTCAATAACAACATCGCCACCAAAAGCATCCGCTATTTTCGCGAAGAGAATAACCGAGATAATGATAAAAATGCGATTCCATTCGCTTTTAAAAATACTCACCCGTGAGTCTCCTTTTTATTGAACTGAATTTAATTTTCTATTTCGGCCTCAAGCTTTGCAATAAGCTCGTCATCAAGCTTAGGAACAAGAGGTTTAGGCTTCTTAGTCATGATCACATCACCAACGAAGATCTCTTTTAAAACGTCAACTTCACCTCTATAGATCTTACTCTTTTGCTCAGCACTCATCTCTGGAAAGTGAGAAAGAAGCTTTGAACTTAAGCTCGGCATATAAGGCGCAAGAAGCACTCCAAGAGTTGCAATATAAAGACCTGTATGACCAATAGTCTCCATGGCCAATGCATTATCATCTTCAACTTTTGCCCATGGGGCGCGATCGGAGAAGAATGTATTTGCGTCAGCACCGATACTCATAACTTTTTCAAGTGCCTTTCTAATTTGAACAGCATCTAAAAGCTCAGTGTGTTCACCAATATCTATTTTTAATTTTTGGCATTCTGGCAAATCAAAAAATGTTTCAAATACAGACTCGTTGATTCCCTCTGTCCAGTTTTTCTTCCAAAATTTGAGACAGCGATTTACAAGATTTCCAATATTATTGGCAAGCTCATTATTAACTTTTGCCGCCATATGGGTCCAGGTAAAGCTAGAATCTTGGAACTCCGGAATTATTGAAATTAAATAATAGCGAAGAGCATCAGGACCAAATGACTTAAGCGCCTTATCAGCATCAACATAGTGACCAGTAGACTTACTGAACTGCTTACCCGCGAGGTTCACATATTGATTTGCCGGAAGGTCAGTAACAGGCCTTACAATACCCGATGCCATACTCATAACAGGAAAAATAATCCCGTGGAAAATAATATTATCTTTGCCGATAAAGTTGGTGATAACTGTTTCATCATTATTCCACCAATCAGCAAGGTAATCCTCTTTGCTTCCAATCTGCTTTAAGTGTTCCTTGGTATTACTTACGTAGCCAATAGGTGCATCAAACCAAACATATAGCTTCTTACCTCTGGCCTGTGCAAGTGGAACATCAATTCCCCAGTCAAGGTCTCTAGAGATTGCCCGGTTGTGCAGTTCTTCTTTACTGAGAGAGTCAATAAATGGAAATACTGTTTTTCTCCAGTTACCCTCTTTGGCATTAAACCAAGCTCTAAACTCATCGTAGTACTTTGAAAGCATGAGGTAGTATTGAGTAACTGTAACTTCTTCAATATTTCTGGAGTCACAAATCTTGCAGACTGGCGCTTTTAGTTTAATTGCCTCAATCCAAAGTCCACACTTAGGACACTCATCGCCACGGGCATGCTCAAAACCACACTCGTAACAAGTCCCCTCAACAAAGCGATCTGGGAGGTGATTTTTACAATCCTTACAGAAAAGCTGTTGCTCATCCTTAGTCTCAATCATCCCTTTTTCATTGAGTTCACTAAACCACTTAACTACTTCTTCAGCATGGTAATCAGCTGAGGTCTGACCAAAAAAGTCGAACTCAACATCGTACTCTTGAAATAGCGCCTTGTGCTCTTGGTGCCAACCATCAACATATTCCTGATAGGGGATTTTTGTCTTATTAGCATTGAGCATAATGGCAACACCGTGCTCATCTGAACCAGAGATAAAAAGCGTTTTTTCTCCCTGCATCTTGCGATGACGAGCATAGACATCGGCAGGAATATACGCACCTGCAAGGTGTCCAAAGTGAAGAGGGCCATTGGCATAGGGAAGCGCCGCAGTAATTAGGTGTTTTTTCATATATTTGTACCTTTAAAATAATTGTAAGTTTCTAATACTATAGCAAAAAGCTAATGAATTGAAATAGATAAATTAGACATTTTGGCCTTCGTATCAATTTGCGATGATTGACTATATGGGGTGACTCCATGTACTTTCAAAGCTCAAGGTAAGGAGAATATCTATCATATCATTAAGCGGACTCAATGATTTCCAGCGAAAAGCGGCCGAGGCGATTGAAGGTCCGGTATTGATCCTAGCTGGAGCTGGTTCTGGAAAAACGAGAACAGTTACTTACCGAATTGCCCACATGATTAGCAATATCGGAATATCTCCTAAAGAGATATTAGCGGTTACCTTTACCAATAAGGCCGCCAAAGAGATGAAAGACCGCGCCGTCACCCTACTCGGAAAGAGGAAGGGTCGCGGAATGACAATCTGCACCTTTCATTCTCTCGGTCTGCGTATCCTCAAACAGGATATCGATAAACTGGGTTACTCAAAAAACTACTCTATTTTTGATCCAGCTGATCAAATGGCCATGATCAGACAAGCACTAAAGCACTATCACGATGCAGATAAAGACAGCGCATTTGATAAGTCTGTTATCCTTTCGAAAATTAGTTTTCTAAAGAACAATGGCATCACAGAAATAGATTACGCCGACAGCCCCTACTTCGACCCAGATAGTGCCTACGATCACTGTACAGAGTACTGCTACCGTTACTACCAGGATAAGCTTCACTTCTTTAATGCCATCGACTTCGATGATATTTTATTACTGTGTGTGAGACTCTTTAAAAATTTTCCTGAGGTTGCTCAGAAGTACTCCCAAAAGTATAAATACGTCATGATAGATGAATATCAAGATACAAATTTACTACAGTTTGAAATGGTTGCAGGCCTAACTTCAACCCACGACAACCTCTGTGTTGTTGGAGATGACGATCAATCGATTTACTCCTTCCGTGGCGCCGACATCACCAACATCCTTAATTTTGAAAAAAATTACCCCAGTGCAAAGATCGTAAAGCTCGAAGAGAACTACCGCTCTACGACTCCAATAATTAAGCTGGCGAATGGGGTTATTCAAGAAAACACTCAAAGACGTGATAAGAACCTATTTTCAAGACGTCCATCAGAGGATGTACCACTATTGTGGTCTACAACAGATTCTGACCATGAGGCCCAAATAATTGTTGATACCATTGCTCAGCATAGAGCAAGTGAAGGGCACCTTGGAGATATTGCAATCCTTTACCGCAGTAACACCCAAGTCCCTCCTATTGAGGATCAGCTTCGTCTATCAGAAATTCCCTATTCAATCCTTGGTGGTCAAAAGCTTTATGAAAAGAAAGAAGTTAAAGACCTGATGGCATATTTATATGTGATAAAGAATTCATCTGATGAGCTTTCCCTGCGTAGAATTTTAAATGTGCCCAATAGGGGAATTGGAACAAAAACGCTGGAGAAGTTTTTAGCTCTTGCTAAAGAAAAAGAAATAACACTATATCAGGCACTAAAACTTAGGCCCGAGCTTGCTTCACGAAGTGGAAGTATCTCAAGTTTTGTAGAACTTATCGAAAAGTTCAAAGGCCAATTTAAGGCCCACCCCCTCCCTGCTGCCATAACGAACTTAATCGATGATATTGACTATTACGACTGGATCGACCGCCAGTACGATTCAGCAAAACAATCTGATCGTAAAAGAAATGATATAGAATATTTCATCAATTCCGCAGAACGATTTACCAAGTACAATGCCAAAAACCATACTCTTCAAGACTTTGTCGAAAGACTTCTACTGCAAGACAATCAGGACAAAAAAGACGATTCAAATGATGAGGATGACGACGTAAGAAAAAATGAAGTAACTTTAATGACACTGCACTCTTCAAAGGGCCTTGAATTTAAGACTGTATTTATTGCAGGAATGGAGGAAGAGTCACTTCCCCATAAAAGAACTATCCAAGAAAATGGTGATATCGGCGAAGAAAGACGACTTTGTTATGTTGGAATTACAAGAGCAGAAGAAAAGCTGATCATGACCTATTGTAAACAACGAAAAATCTATGGAACAGACACTCCACGCCACAAATCACGATTTCTAAATGAGGTAAAAGATTTTTATATTGAGCAGGATCGCTCAACATTTGGCCATCTTACACCTGACCAGGCCGAAGAGTATAAAAAAGATTTCTTTGCTGACCTGCTTGCTAGCCTCGACGACTAATAGTCATGTGTCGTGCGGGCCCTACTGGCCCATCTCTCTTCCTGAACGATCAATCATCCTTGATTTTTATAGACAACACACGATCATCATCCTCTGATGATGTGATATGAGTTCCTGAAACAACAACTTTCTTTGACGGCATAAAAAATATAGATGAGAGTACGTCTGAGAACTCCTCATTCACCTCAATATTAAGAGAGCTTACACTTTCGCAGGGAATTCCCTCTTCTTCAAAATACTTATCGATCCTAATACGTTTTATATCTCCAAAAAACCAATTCGTTTCTACCGATCGAGAAAAAGAAAACGTTTGATCTTCCTTCCCCCTCTTATCAATACTCCACTTCTGATGACCATCACAACGAAGAGGAGAGATCCTTAATCCCGAAGAACAAGAAGAGAATAAAATCAGTAGAAAGCTACAAGTGAGAATTGTCTTCATATTGCTTCCCAATGATTGAAATATTATAGTGAACTGGAGAATACATACCCAAAGTAAAAACTGCTCTCAGAATATCACCAAAGGTTCGGTAAACCTCGATCGACACATTAGTATTTTGAAAATGCCCCTTATCAACAACTGCGACGGATAGATCTACAACTTGTGATACAGGCACATTCCCCCAGAGAAAAAACTCCTTAGACTCCACAGATAAAATTGGAGATTCCTGAATAAAATTTTTCTCAGAGATCGCAATATTGCCCTCCCCCTCAGAATAGAAACGAACAGAGGAACAAGAGGATAAAATAAATATGGCACCTAATAAAACGTATTTCACTGACACTCACAACCTATTGTTATTACACATATGAAAGCGAGAAAGAGAGAGTGTGTCAACAAGTGATTTTAGAAAAGTAGTTTTCAAGTTTATTTAGCTTGTGAATATCTAATGGTAAATCACGCCCACACTGCTTACAGGCAGAGATAAATATGCTGTAGGATAAATTGCCAAAGCGGTGATCGATATTGGGGCAGCCACCTACCCCAAGCAAAGAAAGGTCAAATGAATTGACTCCCCTTTCAAGTGCCGCAACAGTTAATTCCAGCAAAGAGTTACCTTTACCGTGAAAATGGAGATTAATAGGAACATGAGGATAGGCCTCTTTTACACTGTCTAACAACTTACTTAAAGACTCTACTGTTGCCTGCCCTGTTGTATCAGCAATAGATACTTCAAAAGCACCTAGCGAACTTAGAAGTTCAACGTTGTGAAGAACGGCCTCCAGTGGAAGATCTTCACCATGCTCGCCAAAGGACATAGAGATTGAGCCACGAAAACGTCCACCAGCAGACTGGATTGACTTGGCAATTCTAGCGATAGAAAGGTTGAGCTCACTTAAGCTTTGACCACTATTACGGATGGAAAATGAATTTGAAGTTGAAACCACAAGAGTTTGAAATTTTGCCCCTGCCTCAATAGCGCGTTTAGATCCAAACTCATTAAGAATAAGGCAAGTTGTATATTTACTCATCAACTTGTTATCAATTATTCTAGCAGAGAACTCTGTCGCATCGGCAAGTTGCGGAACTACAATTGGAGAAACAAAGCTAGAGAACTCAAAGCGCTCCACTCCCACTGAAATAAGCTGCTTAAGGATTTCAAATTTTTGATCTATTGAAAGAAGTCGATCAATCGATTGAAGTCCGTCCCTAAGAGTAACATCACAAATTGAAATCATTGAATTAAATAAAATGAAAAAGTTATTAACAATATATTGTGCTTCAAATTAGCTCCACTACCTAATAAAATTTATCCATCCCGACTTTAAAGAAACCTGAATTTGAGAAAAGGTTTTAATCCATGGCCACCCTAAATTAAGAGAAATTCCACGATCAAATAAAATTGGGTTTTTTCCAGTTAGGATAAACTTACCACGAAGCAGCAACTCTTCTCCACAAGGTATCCCACTTCCCTTATTCGCAAGATTATAATTAACTTTTCCAATCGTGTGTGCCATCTCACCTTCGAACTGAGAACCACTATCAAGCCTAACCTTTAAACTATCATTACAATTAAATTCAAGACTAGAATAACCTCCTCCAAAATCGGGATTCAGAGAAAGTGAAGAGTCAGGCCTTTGTAAACTTTCCGAAAATATAATCTCTTTTTTTGGGGGGTAAATTGTAAAATCATTTCCCATAAAGAAGTCTATACCCAAAAGGCCAGAGATCCCACTAAGATTAAGGTCAAAGAGTGCAAATCTAGTTTCAGACCTTTCTCCCCCCCCCACTGATATCTCGTCGCCAAAAAGAAGAACAGGGGATTCCCCTGATGTTTTGTAGGAGGTCCTAAGCGTTATTGCTTTTACCATCTCAGCTGAATCTAGCTGGGCCTGGGAAAAGAAACGAACGGGCAAGACCGAGTTCATAGCACCAAAATCCAATACTACCTCAGCTCCATTTACCATCACTCTTGGAAGATCATCTTTTTCAGAAAATGAAATAATCCCCGTTCTCTTAGGAAAGCGAGAAGAGGACGGAATCTGATTCAAAAAGTATCGAGGGTAAATTGAAAGCTGAGAATCTTCAGAAAGGCCACTGTGACCGATCGTATTAATAAAGAACTCGGAAGATGCAATTCGTTTAATTGCTTTAAAACGGATAATTTTGGTATCATAAAGAGTTCGATCCAATTTACCTTTATTGAAGCTCTTCGTAATGCTCCTCTTTTCTGAGAACATAGTACAAAGAGTATTATTTTTTTTACTTAGTAGGCCTATATAAAACTCACGAAGAAACTGCTCAAAGGTGGCACCTTTTGCAAGTATAATTACACGCCGTTTACTAGAGCATACCATTGTTGCGCCATCAAATTTTTGCAGCTCCAGATTTTTCGCATAGAATTCATTCTTTAAGTTTACAAACTTTAAAGTCGAAATTTGCTTATCATCAAAGCGTGTAACACCAAATGGCCTGCTCTTAAGTTTAAGAGATATTCTTTTAAGTTCTATTCCTTTACCTTTCGCTATCTCAACCAGTTTATGAATACTCATATATTTGATCGCTGAAAATTCCTTTAACTCAGTTGAGTTTAATTTCACCCAATCATTCTTCACTCTAGGAAGAACTTCATTCTCTTTTTCTCTAATGATTCTTGCAGCTTCACGTACAATGTAATTATTAAATCGTGATGGAAAATATTTCTTAAAACGAAAAAGGTTGGCAAGCGCAATTTCTTTATCTTCGCTAGTGCATTTTAACCTGTTACATCTGTGATAAATGAAGAAGTGAACATCTTTTTCATCGAGCCAGTTAATAGCATCAACAAGCTGACCATAAATGGAAATATATGGTTTAAGTGAATCGGCAATTATTTTCGCATTTTTCTTATCACCTTTTTTTTCAAACGCAGTTATTCGATCTATCTCACCATTCAGAAAACTTAAAAACTTGACTGCCGTTTTGTTCCTGTTTTTTGGGCAAAGCTTACTCCCATTACATGATTCCCTCTGATGGATATGAAGAAGTTCGTGAATACAATCAACACTCCTTAGATCTTTTTTAAAGAAAACAGTATTTTTATCGTGAAGAACTAATGCGCGCATAGTTGATTCTTTAAAATCAGCATACTCTTTAGAAAGTGTATTACTCTTAGGATCATAAATTTTGTGACCAAACTGAGTAATCTTGGACTTACAAGTTAAAAGGTCTAAATTAAAAATCTCATTAAGTTGATTAGTTGTAAATTGCGTACCGCCACACATTTGATAACCAGAAGTATTGAAATGGGGAATGCAGTCCCGGCCATTTTTAAGTTGAAGACTAACCTTAACTGATAGGTCTTTTAGCTCTTTCATACCCGCAGTTGCAAGTAGCGGAAGAAAAACCAGAAGTAAGAATAACTTCATTAGAATCCCTTGGTATTAAAAAAATCTAGTTCTATACCACCATGACGATGTATTTTGTGCAAACGCTTTGGGGTAATACCTGTTGGAACAAGACGATCATCCTCAATATCCCCTATATCCTGCAAAAGAATACGGTCAGTTTCCATTCCTGTTACTTCTGAAATTTTACCAACGATCCGCTTACCTTCACGATCTCTTGTGAGCTGGATAACAAAATCGATTGCTGAGCTGATCTGACTCCTAACAACATGGTAGGGAACATCATATCCTGCAAGCATAAAGAGAGTTTCAAAACGCGCTAAACATTCACTCGTTGAGTTTGCATGGACTGTAGACATGCTTCCCTCATGCCCTGTATTCATCGCCTGTAAGAGATCAAAAAGTTCCCCTCCCCTCGTTTCACCAATTATTATTCTATCCGGCCTCATGCGAAGAGTATTTTTAACTAGGTCTTGAATAGTAATATTTGTACCTTGGGTTGCAGTACTTCCCCTTGCCTCTAGTTTGACAAGGTTGGGAAGGTCAAAGCTTAATTCAATTGTATCTTCAATTGTGACAACTCTTTCACCTGCTGGTATTTCATTTAAAAGAAGATTTAGAAAAGTTGTTTTACCAACCCCCGTTCCTCCAGAAACAATAATATTACACCGCGAATAGACAAGTGCTTTTAAAAAGTCGATCCACTTAGGTGACAGTCCAAAAACATCAGGAGAAGTATCAAACTCTTTTATTGTTGGTA
>JAGLCH010000138.1 GCA_023146355.1 Bacteriovoracaceae bacterium
TTGGAGGAAAAAATAAGGTCAGCTATTTCTTGTGCCCCATGAAAAAAAAGAGGAAGCAATACGCTTCCTCTTTTTTTATATAATTCAACCTGCTCAATCAATTTCACCCAATATAAATGCTGAAATACGCCTTGCTGCTTCTTCTAAATGCTTCTCTAAGGTATATCCTGACTTAACTCGAGGCTTAAGGCCGTGATCACCATCCTCAAGCCAACTCATTTCAATACTAGACGATAGAATATACTCTTTCACGTCATCATAATTCCCCATAGTGTCCCGAGTTCCCTGAAGAATTAGAGTTTTAGTGGAGAGATCTGCAAGATGTTCAATTCGCTGCCCCACATCTTTTCCGGGAGCATGAAAGGGAAATCCCAGACAGATAAGTCCCGGTGATGAGACACTATCAGCAATGAGTGATGCCATTCTCCCTCCCATTGATTTTCCACCAATAAAGATTCTTTTCCGATCTGAGAGAAGAGAGAGAACTTCGAGCCAAGTTTCTTGCAATACTTTTGCTGTATTTGGTGGGCGTTTATTCCCATTCAGGCGCCTATCAACCATATATGGAAATTCAAAGCGAACGACTTCAATGCTATGGCCTTCAAGTAGAGTTGCCATTCTCTCCATCCATGGGTGATCCATTGGTGCCCCTGCCCCATGGGCCATAACAAATGTTGCTACAGGTTTATTAATATCAGAAATAATAAGGTCATTAAAATTCATATCTTTCCTTGAAATGGTGTGGCATAGATTTTCTCAATTTTTTTAGGTAAGATAAAGTGTTATTTCAAAAAGGAAATTGTATGTGGGACTGGGTTAGTAAAATTAGTGAACTTCAAGCAGAGGGAATGCCGTTTGCATTGGCCACTGTTGTATCTTCTAAGGGTTCGAGTCCAAGAAAAACTGGAGCAAAGATGATCATCAACAAAAACGGTGATATTTTTGGAACTGTTGGTGGTGGAAATCTGGAAAAGTTAGTTATTGAAGACTCTAGAAAATGTCTCACTGATGGTGCTCCACAAGTATTTAACTACCCACTCACCTCTAAGGTAAATCAGTGCTGTGGTGGCACGGTAGATATCCTTATTGAGATCGTTGGGGTTGGGCCTAGATTATACCTTTTTGGAGCAGGACATGTCTCACAGGCGATCTGCCACACTCTCCAAGGCACTCCATTTCAGCTTCATATCATAGACGGGAGAAAAGAGTGGCTTCACCATCCAAATTTCCCCAAGAATGTTATTCGGCATGCTGAATGCTGGGATGAGCTGATTCTCAATAATGACTGGAATGAAAAAAATGACTACGCAGTAGTATTAACTCATGATCACGGTCTAGATTTTTCAATTATAGAAGACCTGATGAAGCGTCCTCTTCGTTATCGAGGATTAATTGGCAGCGACACAAAATGGAATAAATTTCAAAATGAATTTAAATCAGGCGGTTATAGTGCAAGTGAAATCGCTACAATCACATGCCCAATAGGTATTGGAGATCTTGGTAATGGCCCCGAAGAAGTTGCCATCAGCCTCGCGGCAGAACTATTAGGCCTTCAAAAAAACTCTTAACATCAAAACTTAACAGATCCTTTACCAAGTAAGTATTTTTTCCCTCCATATTGAATAATACCGAATGCGTTGCTAACAATAGGAGTTATATACTCTTAACTGGAAGAACCATGAAAAAAATTCTTGTTTTTAGCCTTTTACTTACTACTACTCTCACGACCCCACTCTTAGCACGAACAAAAGGTGTCTATGGAATAGATGACCGGCAAGAGTATAGCTCACTTTCTAGCTTCCATAAAAAGCTCTCTGGTGCCACAGCAACTCAAGTTCGTAATAAAAACATTGAGAACACCGTTAAAAATGGCTGGAGAAAAGTTAAAAGAACAATAAGAAGAATGTGTTCCGGAGAAAACTTTGAAGGTGCAGCATCTTTAGGAAGCTGCTCCGGATTTCTAATAACTCCAGAGCTTTTAGTTACTGCAGGTCATTGTATAAAAACTATGGAGGACTGCAATAACAATTCTTGGGTTTTTAATTATAACGACACTAGGGAACTTAAAAGATCGGTAAAGGCCAGTGACGTTTATAAATGTAAAGAGATTATTGCTCGTAAATTTGATAATAAGTCCAAACTAGATTATGCAATTATTCGGCTTAAAACGGCCAATACCAGTGCCGCTCCGGTAAAAATGCGCCTTAAAGATAAAATTGCAACCAATCAACCGCTGCTACTTATAGGTTACCCATCAGGTCTTATTTTAAAAGCAACATTCAATGGAGCAATTACCAATAATAGCATCGAAAATTATTTTATTACTGACCTTGATGCCTTTAAAGGTAACTCTGGATCTAGTGTTTTCAATCAGCAAAGTGGTTTACTAGAAGGTATTTTAGTAAGAGGAGCAACGGATTACTACAAAGACGAAGTCAATAATTGTATGCGTATTCAGCAGTGTGCTAAAACAGATATTAATGACAAGAACTGCTGGGGAGAAGATGTTGTTCGAATCTCAAAAGTTATCAGTGAAATACCACCAGTAGAATTTGCAAGTTACTTATTAGAGAAAGGTGATAATAAAAGATTAAAAGAATTTATTTCAACTTTTGTTACAAATATTAATGCTCACGACTCCAAGAGAAATACAATTGCTCACCTACTACTATATTCTAAAAACATTGAGCTCATAAAATTTATTTTTTCTCAACCTACGCTTGATTTAGCAGTTAGAAACTCTCTTAACTACAATCCTCTTGAACTTCTGGCATCACAAGTTAAGGTTATGCCAAAGCTACTTCCTCTCTTTAAAGAGAAGATGAAAAATAATTTAGAGCTACTAAACATCCAGGGATCTGGTGGTGAAACAATTCTCAGTACAGCAATAAACGACAGAAATAGTGAAGTTTTTAAATACCTACTTTCGTTAAATGACATTGACCTCTCGCTTAAACTAAAATCAGGTAAGTCCTATTTTGATCTTGCACTAGAGAGTGCTGAAGACGAAATGCAGGGAGACTATGGTGAGGGTCTAGCTCTGCTCTATCAGATGCCAGGAGTTGATCCAAAAGTAGAACTAAGCTCAGGAAAGCTTGTTGCAAGTGCACTGCTTAGCTATGACAGATCTGATATCGTACTTCCACTCGTTGAGCAGGGACTACTAAATGGCAGGGAGCTTGATTTCTCCCAAATGCTACTTTCTGCATATATTGATGGGCAAGATGAATTCGTTTTGAAGCTTATTAATACGTACAGTGCTGACCTTAATTTCGATTATCAGCAAGATGTTCCTTTTCTAAAGAAAATGATTTTAGAACAAAGATATGACCTTTTCGCAAAGATTATTAAAGACCATACATACCTAAATTTTAATTTTAATTTTGAAGATGGCCAGACTCCTCTACTTTACTTTATTGAACATGGACGAGCAGACTTTGCTGAATACTTTATAGATCACTATTTTGAAATGGTAGCAGAGAGGGATGACTACGGAACAAGTGCAGTTGATGCTATAATTTTGGCAGGTATTGATAACCCTGAAATCTCCGGTCTTCTTATTAGCGCAGTACTTTCACCACGTTTTTACATTAATGATGTTGATCGCTTTGGACAGGGCCCACTAATCATTGCTGCAAGTAATGGATTGGACGATACTGTCGATACCTTACTCATGCTTTCTGGAATTGATATTCATCTTAAGGCCAACGATGGATTTAATGCCGCACTTTATGCTGCCATGGGCGGACACTGGAATATTTTTGAGGAACTCGTTAGTCTTGGAAGTGATACCTCTCTAACCAATGATAATGGAGACCACCTTCTATTTTATGCTGTTCACTATGAAAAGAGTGATCTCTTTAAGAAGTACTGGGGAACATACTCATTTGATTGTAATTCTCGTTACAATAATCGCGAACTAGGCCTAAGAGGGGCCTCCTTGATTCACTACTCAATGGAAACATCACAATATGATATTGCAAAAACTTTAATTACAAGTAGACAGTGTGACCTCAATATTCGAATGGATAATGGAGATGGCGCTATTCACCAGGCGATTAGAGATGGCAACCTTTCAATGGTTAAACTACTACTTGAGAATGGCGCTAATCCAAAACTAAAAGGAGCAAATAACATTACTCCTAAGAAATTAGCAAATGCCCTAGGGGAAAAAGCGATCAGGAAACTTATAACAAAGTCCCTTTGGAAAAATATATTCTAACGCTTTTCTTTTATCTGTGTAGGAAATCCACCTGTAAAATTAATTTGGGCCCAAAGAGTGGCCCAATTTCAATTTTGAACCAAAAAAAACCACTAAATTAGCGGCTAAGTCTCTGAAAAATTGGTTGCGGGGGTAAGATTCGAACTTACGACCTTCGGGTTATGAGCCCGACGAGCTACCGGGCTGCTCCACCCCGCGTCAACTTGTTCTTAAGATAGTCGATCGCAGTTACAATGTAAACCCCTGAAGGTGTAAAAAAGGAGACTATTTTACTACGCCATAAACAGCTAAAATTACATATGAATTAGCCGATAAGTTATGTGATACATCAACAGACTAGAGGTTTCTATGGGACTAGGCTTAAGGAAAGAAAATAAAATTAACATTCAGCTTGATACTGGAGAACTCACAGCAGCTCAAGTGAGACTAATAAAATCTCTCAATTCAACTTTGGCCCATGTTATTACAACTGAAGATGAAAGTGAATTTTTTGATGGTAGTGCTGAATGTATAAGAATTTGTGCATCGTTGATTAAACAATCTTACTTTTCAACTGAACTAAAAGATAATGATAATATTCCCTATGCCGATCAGGCGATAGAATACTCGATGGATGCCCTGCAAGAGAGTATTACAGATTCAAAAGTAGTGACCTACGATAACTAATTGTGAAAGAAATATTTGATATAAAAAAAAGGACCGATTGGTCCTTTTTTTTATTATTTTTTTCGTAATTTTTTAGGAACATTAGACCGGCCACTTGCTTTTTTATGTGCCACTCTTTTGACCTTCTTTTCAACTCGCTTCTGATGCTTTTCTTCTTTAACTCTCCACGACTCAGTTCGCTCTTTTTTGGCCTCAACTGCTTTCGTTTCTTTGAGAGTTTTTACAGTTTGAAAATATACATCTCTTCTAAACTTCTTAAATTCACGGTCGTCTGCTGGAGTTGCAGGTTGAACCCCTTTTCTCTTTAGATTGATTGATTTTCTTTTAGATAAGTACTCTCGTGTCTCTCCCTTAGGGGTACCATCATTATTCATTCCAAGCGCCTTAAGAATCTGGCCTTTAGAGAGCATATTAAAATTACCAGGACGAAGGCCGTCTACTGTTAAGTTTCCAATGGCAACACGTCTAAGCTTATCAATTGTAATTTCAGCATCTTCACAGATCTTACGGATCTCGCGATTACGCCCCTCACCTAGTCTAAATTCGACCCAAGTTTTATTTTGAAGCTGCTCAATAATACGAACAGATTTAGGTTTAACCTGAACTCCATCTATCGTTGTTCCTGCTCGAAGCTTTGACAAGATGGCCTCTGTTACGGCACCAAAGATCTTAACTTCATATACTTTTGTTACTTCATACCGGGGGTGCATAACAAGATTTGCCAAATCGCCGTCATTTGTCATCAGAAGAAGTCCTTCTGACAGGTAGTCAAGGCGACCAACAGGATAAATTCGTTCCGAAAACTCACGAACAAATTCCATAACTGTTTTTCTTCCCTCTGGATCATCAAGAGTGGTGACATACCCTCTTGGCTTATTGAGAACGAGGTAGATCTTTTCAACTGAATCTAGGTCAAGAATCTGACCATCAACAAATACGATATCTGTAACGGGATCAACTTTAGTTCCCAGCTGAGTCACAACTTCTTCATTCAAACGCACACGGCCCTGAACAATTAATTCCTCGGCCTTACGACGTGAACAAATTCCACAATCGGCAATAAATTTTTGTAAACGGACTTGGCGTCCAGGATTATTTGACATAGTGATACCTTAACCTTGCCTCACGGCAGTTTAGTGTTTCTTAGAATTTGTCGCAATTTACGATTTCCGGAGAGGAAAGTCAAACCTACTGCAAAGTATTTACAGGAGCTTCATCATCCTTCATAAAACTTAGGTCGAGGTCTAAGTCATTTGCCATATCCATCATTGAATCAGTAAGAGATGTAAGATCACCTACTTTTTGATCGACATTGTCTTGGTTGCGGTCAAGCTCCTCTTCTGTTGCCAGAGGGGTACTTAAATCCTTGAAAGAATCACCAGTTAGGTTAGAGAATGCTGCATCAAGAGCAGCTTCAAGCGAGTCTGCTTCACGAACATTTCCACTATCTGTTGAAAATAAGAAGTTATCTTCTACAGGAGCGGCCTTTAAATCTTCGGTGACAGGCGCTACATCCGCAGCGGAACCTCCAAAAGAAACAAAGTTTGATTCGTCTATTACAATATCTTCCTCATGATTTTCATGAGCAGAAGCTTCGATAACATCAACTGACTGTTCACATGATTCAGCAATAACGGCCTCACCTGTATCTAAATCAATCATTTCAAAATCATCTTCTTCTTCTATTTCAGGAGCATTGTAAGGTCCAGCAGATAAGTCACTGATTATGCGAGGCTCCATTGCAGGAAGCATAGTGTCTGAAGCAACAGCAAGTTTGTTTTCGTCAGCAACAGACTTGTTATTAACAAATTCTTCAAGCAGATCAAAAGCTGAGCGCACTATAGCTCCCTCTTCAGAGGTACGGCGCTTTTCTTCAATCTTTAGGGTTTTTGTGAATTTTGTATCAGCTGAAATTTTCTTAATATTTGAACTTAAAGATTCTAGCTCTTCAAACTCGTCAAAAACAAATTTCGTTTTATCACCCTGACAGATTGTTTTAATATCTGAGATTTTCCCAACATCACTCTCTGACATCTCTTCAAGCTCATGCTCAGGCGGAAGCTGTGATACATCAGCTAAATTAAAGACTTCAAGAAACTCAGGAGTTGTTGCATACACAACAGGTCGCCCAAGCTCATTTGAGCGCCCTTCAACCTTCACGAGACGCTTGTCCATAAGCTGTCTTACAATATGAGAGCTATCTACGCCTCTAATTTTCTCAATCTCAACCTTTGATACTGGCTGCTTGTAGGCAATGATAGCGAGTACTTCTAGGGCCGATGGTGTGAGAACAAGTGACTTAACCTTAAACAGGTCTTGAACATATTTTGAATAAGTAGCTTTGGTTCTAAACTGATAACCTTCTGCCACTTCTAATAGACGAAGTCCGTGGTGCTTAAATTCATATTCTGCTTGAAGCTTTGAGATGACCTCATGAAGGATACGCAGAGGAATATCCTCACATATAATAGTTCTCATTTTTGCCAGAGAAACAGGTTTGTCACTCATAAAAATAATAGTTTCTATGGCGCCTGAAAGAGTCTCCAGATCAAGCCCTGTGCGCACTTGCCACATAACATCTTCATCGAGTTCTTCAACCATAAATTCACTCTCAAGCTCAAGAGGTTCACCCTCAGATGCTTCAAGTGAAATATCTTCTGAGTCAATCATATGATCGACAGCTCTTTCTAGATCTAATTGAGTATTTTCAATAACAGGTGCTTCATCCTCGTCATCGAATTGAGCGAGAAAAGTATCGTCTTCCAGTTCGGGTATGATTGTCACGAGCTCGTGCTCAACCATATCAGCGAACTGTTCGGCAAAAATCGAACTGAGCTGTGTGTCCATCAATGTCTCTTCTTCAAAGTGTGTGTGTTAGTTTATATTTTCATTCATTGCATCAGAAATCAAGTTCTCATTTTCTGACTTTTCCTCATTTTCATCCTCGAAACCATCGGCCAATTCGATGTCGAAGTCCTTGAAATCAGAGGTAACATCGATGTAAATTTTTTCACTATCTTCATTTTGAAATATTCGAATCTTATTTAGTCTGGCCAACTCTAACAGTGAAATAAAAGTGATAATCACATTTGTAACATCTCGGTCCTGTTCTTCAACAGAATCATCTTTTATCAGTATTTCGTCAAAATTAGATTGAACACCTTTCTGAAGGTAGCTCTTTAAGAAGTTGAGCTTCTCTTTTATTGAAAGTCTGTCACGAGTAACAACCGTATATTTTCTCTTATTTTTCTGGATCAATTCAACCATACTTATAGTTAATTTATCCATATCCATAGGAGTAAGAATAGAATCGATAATCGATTTACGATCTACCCTTGGCTTTACAAAAATCTCGTGTCCCTTCTTTGGAAGATTCCAAAGCTTCTCACCCAACTTTTGAAATTTCTGAAGATCTTCAAGCCTTCTGATTAGTTCGGCCTCTGAAATTACGGTTTCACTTCCACCGTTAATTCCACCATCCTTGCTCTCTTCTTCAGTCACACATGACTTTGACTTGATGAGAAGCAGGGTTGATGCCATGAAGAGATACTCTCCAGCAAGGTCAAAATTTAGCTCACGCATTTTTGCAAGATAACCCAGGTACTGCTGAGTAATCTTGGTCAGATCAAGCTTGCGAACATCCATCTCTTCTCTTTGAACGAGGTGAAGGAGAAGACCTAAGGGTCCATCAAAATTGTCCGTTTTAACTTGAATAGAGGTATCTAGCATCGCTTCCTACTTATAAAAACCAATCTTCTCTTGAAGATTTTCCCAATTGGGAACAATTACTTTTTTTGCCTTTTTAATTCCGTCACGAAGAACAATATCCACTTCTTCATCAGTGATCGTATTCATCTTTTCAGCAATAGGCATCAACTCTTCTTTCATAGAATCGCCTAGCTTTTGCTTACAAACACCACAACCAAGCTTTGCTCCACGACAGTGCTGATCAATAATTTGAACGTCCTCTTTTGAAGAAAATACCTTGTGGTAGTCGTAAATGGAGCAATTCTCAGGATTTCCAGGAGCGTCAATCCCCTCACGAGTGTCATCTGTTTTAATTTTGTTTATTTTTTTCTGAAGACTCTTTGGAGTCTCGCGAAGAGAGATGGTGTTACCAAGAGAAGAGCTCATCTTCTTTCCACCAAGACCCTCAAGCTTTGGAACCTCAGTCAAAAGTGCCTCAGGTTCGGGGAGGTTTGTCTTATAAGTTCGATTAAACTTTCTGACAATCTCGCGGCTAATCTCAATGTGAGAGACCTGATCTTCCCCCACTGGAACATACTTTCCATGAACAATTGCGACATCTGCGGCCTGAAGAATGGGATAGGTATAAAAACCTAAGTTATCCAACTTCTTTTGAAAGTTGTGCTCTTTCATATCTTTCCAGCTAGGACTTCTATCTGCCCATCCCGGAGGTGTGAGACACAAAAAGATCTGCGAGAGATTTAAAATTTCAGGGATCGAAGATTGATTATAGATAACGACCTTATTGGGATCAATACCGCAAGCTAGCCATCCACGAACATATTCTCGACGTGACTTATTAACAACATCAACTTCCTCATGGTTACTGGTCATGGCATGCCAATCAGCTACAAAGAAAAAACACTGGTGCTTATCCTGTAACCCAATCCAATTTTTAATTACTCCAACGTAGTGGCCGATGTGAAGGTCACCTGTGGGGCGCATTCCACTTAAAACAATATCACTCATAAAAAACCCCTATACGAGCAAGGTATAAAAAGCTCCGATCATAAGTTTTCCCATCATTAAAAATGGGCCCAAAATATATGACCAAATATTGGTAAACATTAAAAAGATAAAAATAAAGAAAGAGTAACGCGCCAAAGCGAGATACTGCATCATCATCCGGTCATCCATAAATGATGCTGCCATTTTTGAACCATCTAATGGCGGGATAGGAATTAAATTGAAAACAGCTAAGATGATATTGATATAAACAGAAAACTCCAACATCTTATTAAATGCAGGCTTAAGTGCAAAAGATGAAGGAATATAAATGTAGCAAGCCGCTAGTAGAAATGCGGAGATTGTACAGATAATAAGGTTTGCAAGGGGTCCAGCAAAACTAACCCAAAAAATTCCTTTTCGGTAGTGGGAAAAAGAACTGGGTCTGGTGATCACCGGCTTGGCCCATCCAAATGCAATACCACCCATGGCCGCCGTAATAAGAGGGAGAATTACTGTTCCCAACGGGTCGATATGGGGGGCCGGATTAAAGGTTAAACGCCCGTGATCTCGAGCAGTTGTATCTCCAAAACGGAGTGCCATCCATGCGTGGGCGTACTCATGGGCAATGATCGCAACGAGAAATACAGGCAAAGAGACAGCAATATTACTAATAGTTTGTTCCATGGCAGAAAAGATACCAAAATGAGGAGGCCATTGGCAATGGGGACAAACGTACGAGCGGCGCATCAAGTGGTAAAAAGTATTGGGTTTCTTAAAAAATTGGCTCGTGTAAAAATATAGTAACTATGAATATTTTCAGGACTCTTGTCGCCACCGGCATACTCATATCCTTACCTCAAATCAGTGCTGCATTAAACAGTTCAGGGGAAGAATTAAGCAGTTATTTCAAAAAAAACCATTCCCTATTTGAACGTTTATATACCCTCGATGCCCAGGGCCATAATCGCTACATCCCCAAAGATCTACCTCGCTTGGCCTCCGAAGCTCCTGTGACGACCCATAAAGTTCAAATCGCTCTAATTAAAGGTGCCATTGTAAAAGATCTAATCAGCAAAAAGATCTATTCAATAAAAAAGAGAGTATTTGCTTGGGCCCTAGTTAACGAGAATGCCCCCTACACCTTTATTGTGATGGATAAGAGCGGAAATCCCGTCTATCAAACCCATACTCGCTTTGTTATCCCGATTAAAGACGATATCAATATCGGCGCCGTGCCTATTCACTACACTCCTTATTTTAAAATTGAAGGTCCCACGACCCATGATAAATCATTCAAAATCGAAAACTATTTGAGCTTTGGATTTGAAAAAATTTCTTACCCCATTGCCTCTCAATACAACGGAGATGAAGAGACATCAACAGTTGCCACGAGAGTAGAACTTAGAAGTTATTTTCCCTTTAAGTTTCCCATAAGGCCCGGATTAGCACTTAGCTTTCAACGGGGAATTGGAAGTGGACCAACCTCTAATCACTCATGGATGGCAATTGAGCTGGGTCCAGCATTTAGGTATCGCGCCTATCAAGGAGCGGCCCATAATATCGACTTATCGCTCTTTGGCGGCCGCTCACTTTACTATCAAGCAGAATTTGAAAATCAGTCAGTGGGGCTACAATCAAGCTTCGCTGGTTTCGCTGTAGAAGATGTCTACCATACTAAATATGGAGGTTTTACAGCAGGTCTTGAACTTAGAATTTTCGATGTAAAAAACTTCGACGGCACAACGGAAATGGATATAAAAAAACGTAATCAGCGCAGTAGTAGTATCTCACTTTTTTTTGGTAAGGAGCTAAACTTAAGCCTATGAAAATAGTAGTTCTTCTCCTTTTAGCAATGCTTTCACACACTGCCCTCTCGGCTACAGCTATGGTTATTGCTCATCGCGCCCCTATGTTTAAATATCAAAAGATGGATTCAGTGGTCTATCAATATATTAGCAGAGGAGAGAAAATATTTATCAATAATAAACATATTGATCGCACCTTTTTAACTAATTACCGAGCAGATAACTCAATCGGAAAAGAGCTTGTTATAGAGTCTAAGTACTACACCACAAGTGATCGCATTGGGCGCACAGCATATATTTTAAAGAGACATGTGAAAATCATTTACAATGATACTCGTGAGCTCGACTCCCCTGTATCACTTGGAGATAAAGACGATACCGATTACAGAATTAAAAGTAAGCTCCCTAAGGACTATCCATTTATCCACAAGAAAAATCGTTACTCCACGCTCATGCTAGCAACAGAAACGACTTCAAAAAATAGCTATCCTTACCCGAACCAAATAAATAAAGACAGTATTGGTGATCGATATAAACTTGCTGCGATTGCCGCTTGGAAGGCCGACTTTGATAAACTAGACCGATTTTACTTTGGCACTAAAGGCCATATATCATTTTCCCAGAACAAGTACTTTTTCATAAATGGCACTATGGCCAATGAGGCAAATCTGATACTTGGTATAGGTCCTTATGCTTCATATGATTTCTATAAATCAGAAAATATTATCCTGCGCCTCGGTGGAGGAATAACTCTAAACTTCCACAGAGCTAAGATATCTCAAGACTCAGACGATGGTTTTAGGGATCGACAGTACTATGACTCCCTATTTTTTGCCCCAGAAGTTACACTTGATTTTGTAAAACGCGAGATATTTGAAAAAATTGACTTACTAGTAGGTAGCTCAATTAGAGTTAACCAGCCATATACGCTCAAAACTAAAATGAAAAAATACGAAAAAGAGATATGGAGTTCAAATCAAGACCAGATTGAGCATCCACTCGGCATAAATATCGACTTTGGCATAGGCCTTAGCTACAAATTTTAAAAGAGCTCACTTCCCTTTATTATCAGATATTTAATTGTGAACTTTTTCTTATATTTGTCTAAAGTTTTGACACTTCAGTCCGAAAAGTTAAATGAGACGCCACAAAGGGCGGCCAAAATTTTCTAGCAGTATGGCCAGGAGGGTTTTATGAAAAACGCAATCGAATCTGAAGTACTTTTTCAACAACTAGGTAGTAGTTGGTACGCATTCTCTGAAGTAGAGAACGACGTAATTTACTCGGCACTACCAGAAGGAATGGACCCTAGAACTATAAAACTTGAGCTCTTCGAAGTTATCGAAGGTCACATGGAAAAGGTAGCTGATTTTCACCGCTCGCAGGGCGCTGTAGCTTAATCACCTTTCCAATATAGAGGTTACAAATGGGAGCTCCAAAATTAGTGCCCAAAAGTCACGGCTTAGCGGAGGATGCAAAATCTAAAGCAAGACAAGATAAGATGCTAATATCACAGTACCTCGACCGAATAAAAAAACTGGTGCGTGAACCCAAAAAGGCCGCACAGGCCGCACAAATAATAGAAGAGATTCTAAGTAATAAGAAATAAGCTATAAGGGACCCTAGGGTCCCTTTTCTATGGTCAATAGTAAGACATTGCTGTCGACACTGAGGCAAATATTTGATACGAAGTGCCAAATATAAAATTCTTCTCTGGATTGATTCAACTATGACTGACAAGGCATACTCGAAAGAGTTTAAGTACACTCACAATAACCCCTACCATGACCGTTTAGAGGAATTTTCTGAATTCGTCATGAGAGACCTAGAGGCCGAAGCACACGCTGGAAACTGGAATTCGCAGGTCTTTAAAAGAGATGCTCACCTCTGCGTGGAAATTGGCTCAGGCTATGGCCATTTTATGATGGATTACTGTGAGAAAAACCCTAAAATCAATTTCATAGGACTCGACTACCGCTTTAAGCGCAGTTATGCCCTTGCCAAAAAACTTGCCGAGCATCCAAATGATAACTTCCGCTACCTCCGCGCCAAGGGTGAGAGAATACACCACACCTTTGCTAAAGATGAAGTCGACACCTTATTTTACTTTTTTCCAGATCCTTGGCCTAAAACCCGGCACCACAAAAAGAGACTATTTCAAGCACCTTTTATTGAGGCCGCAAATCAAGTAATAGCTCCAGGCGGAAGAATTTTTATCAAAACTGACCATGACGATTACGCAGAGTGGATGCGCGAAGTGATTGCAGCACAAGACAAGTTCGACTGTGTTATGGATACAAGTGATCTGCGCGGTGAACACCCTGAGCATTTCCTAGCGAGTTTTTCGACTAAGTTTGAGAAGATATTCATCGAAAAGGGTATCAAGATTAAGGCCTTCGAACTCGTATCACGCAAAGGATTGTAAAATACATGTCTTGGGATGACCTAAAAGATCGGATTAAAGAGATCCCGATCACCTCCATTGTAGAGAACTTTATCCCCCTAAAAAAGCAGGGCTCTAGCATGGTTGGCTGCTGCCCCTTTCATGGAGACAAAAATCCCTCTATGCACGTTTCAGATTCCAAAGGGATCTTCAAGTGCTTTGTATGTGAATCTGCTGGTGACTCAATAACTTTTGTTCAGAAATATATGAATGTCGACTTTCGTGAATCGATGAAAGAGATTTGCAAAATTTCGGGGCTTCCCTTTGAGAGCTTTGTTCAAGAAAAAAAGGCATCACCCAAATTTGATACAGCTGACAAAATCTTAAATGTGGCAATGAAAATTTATCGAAAGCACGGCGAAAAAAACAATCCCGAGTTTGATAAATTTTTAAAAACGAGAAAGCTCGCCCCTGATCACGCTAAAGAATTTATGCTCGGTTTTTCTCCAAAGAATCACTCCGTCTATAACTATCTCAGCGGTCTTAAAGATCCCAACCAAAAGGCCCTCGCACTTTCTATCGCAAAAGAGATTGGGATGATTGGGCAAAATGATAACGGCGACTTTTATGATAAGTTTAGGCAAAGAGTGATGTTTCCCATCTGGGATCAACATGGTCGCATGACAGGATTTTCCAGTCGCGCTGTTTTTGACTGGCAAAAAGCAAAGTACATGAACTCCAGTGACTCTTTTATGTTTAATAAAAGTAAAAACCTCTTTGGCCTCCATCGCTCAAAAAACATGATAAGAGAGAAAGGATTTGTCATTGTTGCTGAAGGTCATATGGACCTGATCGTCATGCACCAGCACGGCTTTATAAACTCCGTTGCCATTATGGGAACTGCAATGCCCCAAAGTTCGATTGATATACTGAAGCGTTACTCAAAGAATTTTTATATGGCATTAGACTCTGATAAGGCGGGCTTCAATGCCATGAAGCGAATTCTTCCCGACCTTCTAAAGAGTGAGATCTCAGCAAAACATATCAATTACGCTCCCTATAAAGACGCAGATGATCTAATCCAAGCAGAGGGAACGATTGAATTTCAAAAAAGAATTGATGATGCTAGAGATTTAGCCGATGTAATTCTAGAGGCGGAAATTCCCGACACTATCCCTACCCCTCTCAATCAAAAATTTGATATTTTAAAAGGGATGTTTGAGATTTTGGCCCCCCTTGGGGACTCCCTCGAAGCATCAGAGCGCCTAGTAGACATGGCGCGTCGTCTGGGATTAAAGTCAGACTCTGCTCAGATCTCCGGAGAATTTAAAAAATACCTTGAGGCCGAATCTGCACGAGCGGCCCGAAAGCCCATTCGCAACACTCCGCAACAAAAGGTCTCTTCTCCCCCACATGACCGGCCACAAATTCATGATGCTCCCCCTATGGACATGACTCCCCCTCCCGACATGGATGGGCCCATTTATTATGATGAAGAGATGATGGAAAATACGGCACAAGCTCTTGAAATCATAAGAATCACTAAAAGAGAAAAAAACCTCATAAAAACACTCATAGAATGCCCTGACTGCTTTACTGAAGGGGGGTTCAAAAACATCATTGAACTAATAGACAATCCTCTGATAAAGGGATATGTTAACCAATTAAGAGATGTCTTCGATGATATCGATGACAACTCTTATCCAGGAATTTTAAAAGATATTGTCAACTCTGAGGACTACCCCCTCCCAATAAAAGAGGTAGTGTTTCTCGCAGTGGACAATTATAAGCATGTTAATTTTGATCAAAAGACGGTTAAAATGGTCTTGAAAGATTTGATCAAAAACATGGAGCTTAACCGGATTGAATCCGCTATAGACGCCCTTGTAGATGAGCAGAAGAACTGTGTCACTCAAGAGCAACTCAACGTCTTAGGCACAAAAAAGATCCAGCTAAAGCGTGACTTAGTGAAGAAAATATCACAAAAATAAACAACCTGTATGAAGGAGCCTCTGAATGTCTATTGTTGCAGCTTATTTAAACTCGAAAGACTTTACTAAGCTTCTTATCAAGGGAAAAGACAAAGGTTATCTCACCGTAGAAGAAATCAACGATTCCATTCCTGCAAGTATCATCGATCCTGACTCGATTGACGTCATCATGAAAAAAGTTTGTGATGCTAAAATTGAAGTACAGCATGATGTTATCGAAGAAGAGGAAGAAGAAGGGATCAAGCTTGACGGAACCGAGATTATCGAGGAAACCCTATCTAAAGAAGAGCTTAAAGAATTAAGATCGGCTTCGACCGATCCAGTGAAACTATATCTAAAGAGAATGGGCTCTGTTGCCCTCCTTACCCGTGACGGTGAAGTCGTAATTGCTCAAGAAATTGAGGAAGGTGAAAGAGAAATTATTCTTTCATCACTTAGCTCTACTCACGCTCTTAAAGAAATTGTTAAACTTAGAGAAAAAGTTGAAAGTAACGAAAATCCTAATGACTACGTTAAGGATCTAGTTCGCGGACTTGATGATGAATCATCTACTAAGGATATCGAAAAAGTTAAGAAGGTCATTTTCTCTGTTATTGATCGTATTGGTGCACTTCTCCAAGCGACAGAACAGGAAGACGGAACATTAAAGGCATTCTCTAAAGAGCAACATGTTGAGTTTGAGCAAGTTTCTCAAACCCTAGCGGATCTGACATTCAATAGAAAAATCATCAATAGTTTTGTTGAACCTGTAAAAAAGTACTTCCTTCAATTTAAGGAACTCAATGAGCAGCAAGACAGAATCTTCAAGTTTCTTGAAGTTGATGACATTGACCAGTACCGCGTTCTTTATGATGAAGTAATGGATGATGATGCTGCAAAACGTAAGGTTGCGAAGGAACTCTTCACTACTGATGCGAAGATCGAGCAGCTCATTAGAAACCAAGAAGATATTCTTAGAAAAAGAAGAAGAATTAGCCTTGATGCTGGTATGTCTTTCGAAGATATCCACATGGTATACAATATTATTCTTACTGGTGAAGAAAAAGCAGATAAGGCGAAAGCACAGCTTGTAGAGGCCAACCTTCGCCTTGTTGTTTCTATTGCTAAAAAATACACCAATAGAGGACTCCAGTTCCTCGACCTTATTCAAGAAGGAAACATCGGTTTAATGAAGGCCGTTGATAAGTTTGAGTATCGTCGTGGTTATAAGTTTTCAACATATGCTACATGGTGGATTCGTCAGGCAATTACGAGAGCAATTGCTGATCAGGCACGTACAATCCGTATCCCTGTTCATATGATTGAAACAATCAACAAAATGGTAAGAACATCTCGCCAATTAATTCAAGAACTAGGTCGCGAGCCTACTCCTGAGGAAATTGCAGAGAGAATGGAAATGCCAGTTGAAAAAGTTAAGAAGGTTCAAAAGATTTCAAAGGAGCCAATCTCTCTGGAAACACCAATTGGTGAAGAAGAAGATTCGTCCCTTGGAGACTTTATTCCTGATTCAAATATCATCTCTCCACAAGATGCAGTTATGAGTGTGACACTATCTGAGCAAACCAGATCAGTTCTCTCCACTCTGACTCCAAGAGAGGAGAAAGTTCTCCGTATGAGATTTGGGATCGGTGAAAAATCTGACCATACACTTGAAGAAGTTGGCCAAGATTTCTTTGTTACCCGCGAGCGTATCCGCCAAATTGAGGCGAAAGCTCTTAGAAAACTTAGACACCCCAGTCGTGCTAAGCTTTTAAAGTCCTATATTGAAGGAAACTAAATAAAAAAAACCACCTACAAAGGTGGTTTTTTTTTGACTTACTATCACGGTAGCATTTGCATGCTCGCGCGAATGACTATTTTCGCATATAATGAACTACTCATTTACTAGGAAACGAATGAATAATCAGCTCATTATACCAGCAGAAATTTTGAGCGAGGCCAATAACTTTTTCACAAAGAATACTGTGATAAGCGCGTCTCGCATTCTGTCAAAATCTCACGCCAGCATCTCCTTTCGAAAAGGGAGTCCGGAAACCTATTATATAGTCTCAGGAATTGTTAAAGGCAATCGCGCCCATGAAACTAAATTGGTTTACAAAAAAAGATTAGAGGAAACTGAAGACGGCCCTCTAAGCTCAAACTGCGATTGTTCTGAGTGGAATGGCAAAGAACATTGCCGGCATGTTGCAGCACTCTATCTAAACTTTCACCTTCAAAGATATATGGAGGCGAATAATAATGGAGATCAGAACTCTACAGAATCTCGCCCACCAATTGCTCTATTTGATAACTATGCAGTAAATGTTGATGAATACGGAACACTTGTTGCCGGTGCTCACAAGCTAATTGGTGCCCCAACAAATGCTACCTACTCGTCACTTCAGTACTTACTCCACAATAAGAAAGTTGTGAATTTTTCAATCCCTGATAACTTTGATGGGAAACTGATCATCTCAATCAAGTCTAAAGAGAAATTTGAAGAATCCATTGGTGAGTACCTGAATATTCCCCAAATTAGGTACCAGTATATAGACTCTGATGGAAAGACTATAAATGAAATATCCTTGCTTGAGAATCTGTACCTATACAACTGGAACAGTGGAAAAACATTTAACCTTCCAACTTCACTAAAAAACCTAATCCAAAAAATCCGGATCAATGCATCAAGACTTTCAATTAATGATTTGATTCTTCTCTCCACAGAGCTATACCTAGACAAGGTATGTGAAATAATTGTTGATAATATTCCTCTTTCTGATGTTCCTGAAAAAGAGGCCAATTTAAAAGTAACGATTAATCCTGGAGAGAAGAAAAGTCAGATTGACATGACACTGATTTTTCATGAGGATGAAGATCGTCTAGTAATTCCTCCAGATTTTCTTACAATGTTTACTTTTGAAGGTGGCCTTCTTTCATCATTTAGAAGGAAGAAAGATGCATACGAATTTATTCGTCTTCTGACAGATTACTTTCAAACTGGAAATACATCCTACAAGCAGTTACTCTCAGCAAGCTCTCAAAAAAAGAAGTGGCTTGACCTAGTTGAATACTTAGAAGCAAACAGAAAGACTTATATATATGATGCTGATGGAAAATTTATCAGCTCCCATGATAATGAATTTTTAAGATTGATTATCACTTGTTTGCTCACCCACTTTGATGAGCAAATCTTTCGCTATTCCAGTTACAATAGTACAAATAGAGAAATCACTTTTACAATGTCTGCAGTAAACCTTTTTGAAGGTCTCCCTAAATTTTATAATGCCATGTCACCTTTTGGGGTGACAATTTTTTACGATCGTAATGAAATCACTCAGTGGAGTTCACGCATTAAGTTTGAGAGAAGAAGCACTGGCACAAAGTGGTTTGACCTTGAGCTAAATGTTAGTCAGGATGATTTACAAGTAATCAAAAATGCAGATTTAGACAACGGATTAGCTTTCACGGCAAATGGCCTTGTCATGCTTGGGAAAGATCAAAAAGAGATGCTTCGATTTATGAAGAAGTACACTCAATTTGAAAAACAAGAAATGATCAGCGTTGACGCCGAGGATGGGCCACTCAATAAGTTTATTCTTCCCTTCACTCGAGCACGTATATTTGAACTATTTGAACTTAAAAAACTTGGAATAGATGGTGCTCTTACTAAAGAGGAAGAGCAGCTTTGTGTAAACCTCTCAACACTTGAATCTATTCCAGAATATGAGCCACCAGAACACCTTAAGGATATTCTTAGAGCATATCAGCATACTGGTTTTAGCTGGCTTAAGTTTCTCTATGAGAACAAGCTCGGAGCATGTCTGGCCGATGACATGGGTCTAGGTAAAACACTACAGGCAATTGCATTTATCCAAAGTATTTACCATGAAATTAACCGCGTCCTGGTTGTTTGTCCTGTCTCAATCCTATTAAACTGGGAAAATGAGATTCAAAAATTCTCAACAATGGATCATCATATTTATCACGGTGGATCTAGAAGCTTCCCCGATGATGCAAAGATCATATTAACTAGTTACGGGGTGATGAAAAGAGAATGTGAAACGACATTTAGTGATAAGCACTTTGATGTTATGATTCTTGACGAGGTTCAGCACCTAAAAAACATTCGCTCTCAAGGTGCCTTTGCTGCCAGGCAAATTAGTGCAGACTTTAGAATTTGTCTAACTGGTACTCCTGTCGAGAATGACCTTGCTGAATTCTATAATATTATTGATCTGTCGATCCCAGGAATTTGGGGAGATCTACAGTTTATTCGCACCACATCAAGCTCAAAGTCGAGACTTCTTGCTAGAAAAACTGCTAGTCCATTTATTCTTAGAAGAACAAAAGGACAAGTGTTAAGTGACCTGCCTCCTAAAATTGAAAATACAATCCAACTTGCTTTTTCAGATGAAGAACGCAAACAATATGAAGCAAATCTAGTTTCAATTCGCAATAGAATTAAAACTTCAACTTCACGAAAGAAATATGGTGAAATTCTACGAGGCCTCCTCCACTTGAGACAAAATTGCCTATGGCAGAAAAATGGTCCGAAAGAACATCTTACTTTTGGGGCATTTGAATCCGTAAAGATTAAGTTTCTAATGGAAACTTTAGAGCAGATTATCGAAGAAGGGCATCAAGCTATTGTCTTCTCTCAGTTCACAACCTACTTAGATATGATGCAAGAAATTATGGAAAAGAGAGCATGGCGACTTTCACGAATTGATGGAACTCAAACAATTAAAACTCGTCAAAAACATGTAGATACTTTTCAGGCAGGAAAGTCGCAAGTATTTCTAATCAGTCTTAAAGCTGGTGGCGTTGGACTTAATCTAACAGCAGCAAGCTATGTCTTTATTATGGATCCTTGGTGGAACCCAGCAGTGGAACAGCAGGCAATTGACCGTGCTCACAGAATTGGTCAAGAAAACACACTCACTGTCTACCGCCCTATTATCAAAGACACTGTCGAAGAGAAAGTACT
>JAGLCH010000139.1 GCA_023146355.1 Bacteriovoracaceae bacterium
CAAAAGGACCTTCCTCCTCTCATTTGTCAGCTTGAAGCATCTGAAAAACTTACTTTTATTCAGATGATTGAAGAAGAGATGAGGAGAAAAGGGGTTGCTTCAGATTGCAAAAAAATTCTTGATACCGAGATGTTCCTTTACGATACAAATACCCCGAAGGTTATTGGTTATAAAAATGACTATATCGCTTCCGCTCGTATTGATAATCTTTATAGTTGTTACCTTGCAGTACAAGGACTAATAGACTCTACCGATGACATTGCAGCACTTGCAGTTTGTAATGACCATGAAGAGTGCGGATCGGCCTCAACAAGTGGTGCTGGAGGGACATTTTTAAAGGATGTTCTTGAAAGAATGGTGGGAGTTGGGGAAGATTTTTCTCGTGCTATGTATCACTCAATGCTTGTTTCTGCTGATAATGCTCATGCGCTTCATCCTAATTACATGGAGAAGCACGACGGAAATCATACTCCGATAGTTAATAAAGGGCCTGTAATTAAGATTAATAGTAATCAGCGCTATGCTACAAACTCCCAGTCCGCAGCAATAATTATTTCTATTTGTGAGAAAAACGGTCTACCTTATCAAAAATTTGTTGCTCGCTCTGATATGGGTTGTGGCTCTACTTTAGGTCCTATTACGGCAACTTTACTTGGTGTAAAAACTTTAGATATTGGTCTTCCTCAACTTGCAATGCACTCATCTAGAGAGCTGGTGGGAACAAAAGATTCATTTACTCTATATCAACTTCTTACTCATTTTTATCAGGAAAAATAGCAATGGAGCTAGACTATAGTGATTATCATATCCTGTTGGTAGACGACTCTGGGCCCATGTTGGCGCTTTTGAGTGAATATCTTCGAAGCGGTGGCTTCAAGGTTACAGCAATCTCAGATGGGGAAGAGGCGCTAGCTCTTGTAGGCAAAGATCTTTTTGATCTTGTTATTACAGATATTTTTATGCCTTTGGTGAGCGGGTTTGATCTTTCAAAGAAGATTAACGGCCGTGTGCCTGTGATCTTAATTAGTGGTGTCGAGCCTGGAGATTTAGATCAGAGTATTGCTGAACTAAGCGATGCCTTCCTCGATAAAACAATTGAGAAAGAGATGTTGATCAAAGCAGTTAAGAAGGCAATCGACCGCTGGAAATTAAAAAACAAATAGAAATGTTAGAACTGGAGATATGATGAGGCCTATAAGAAAATTTTTTTCACCTCTACGTAATGTTAGAATTAAGCGGTGGCATGCAGAGCTTCTTTTAATAGGTTTTCTTCTTATTCCAATCATGTTTTTTGTCGTGTGGCTTCAGCAGACTACTTCTGGTGTCCAGACTGATGCGATGGCAGCAAAGAAACTCCTAATGGGAATTGCTGCAGGAGTTTTAGGTCAGGCCATCTGGCTATTGGGTGTTTCGGTCTTAGGGATTAATCTTATGAAAGATATGCTTGATGAACTCAAAGGAATTCGAAAGTCATCTACTGAAAAGTAGTACTTCAAGTCATACCGGAAATAGTTTCCACCCCTTGCTTTTAATGCATCTTGTGTAAATATATTATGATTAACAGTGAAATCTGTTGTAACAATCGCATTACGACGACTAATTTCAAACACAAGGATGTTTTATGAAAGCGTTAATTCCAATCGCACTTATGGTGCTGTCATGCTCTGCCATGGCCAACGTTTATCAGCTACTTAACACAAAAGTACAGGATGACGTCACAGTAGAAGAGAACGGTTCAGATGTATCAGTTTCTTTTCACATTTCCCAGCTAGAAACAGAAAGCTCAAAGAGCATTCCGCTTCAAAATTTTGAAAAAATTATTTTTAATTCTCTTCAGGTTGATGCTGAAGCAGGAATGCCAGCTATGCCTTTTCACTCTGTAATTGTTAAGGGTTTGCCAGCTGACTTCAGTGTTGATTACAACTTAGGAAAAGGAATTGATTTTGATGGTGTTGTACCAGCACCAGCTATGCCTGAAAAGTTGCGTTGTACAGATTGTACTCAGCCTGAGCTAACTGTTGACTGGTCAAGTTATGCATCTGCAGAGTCAAATATGTTTAAAAAAGAGTACCTCGGAGAGTTCAGAGGAACGCAGCTAACTAAGGTTACTTTCTTTCCTGCAAGTTTTAATGGTGTGAAAGAAACTTTTACTATTTACCCAGAAGCAAATTTTGAGCTTAGATCACATTCTAAAGCAAGTCTTAAGAAAATGGTTATGCCTTCAGATATTATTACAGAAGCGGACCTTAATAAGAAATATTTGATCATTACGCCGGCCAAGTTTAGCAACGCAATGGAAAAGTTCGTAGCTTGGAAGACAGAGATGGGATACGACGTAGATATGTTTACACTTGAAAGTGTAGGGGAAACTGCTGAGGAGATTCAAAAGTTTATTCACGCAAGATATAATGATCCTGCAACAAAGTTTACTTATGGTCTTCTTGTTGGGCATGAGAAAAACTTTCCAACTTTTTACAAGTCGACATCAACTGATAGTACAACTCCAACAGACCTTCCATACTTCACATTTGGTGGTGAAGGTGATTATATTCCGGATGCCTTTAACGGTCGTTTTGTCGTTGATAAGGTAGAAGAAGTTGAGCGTATTATCGCAAAGACAATTGAGTATGAAGCAGTATCTTATACCGATAAAAGTGGGTTAAAGAGAACAATCGGTATGGCATCTGACGAGGGCTCAAATCCAACAGATGTTGAGTATGTTAAAGCAATGCTTGTTGAACTTGATAATGTTTTTGGGATGACTCCAAAGTACTTCCTACAGAAAAAATCTGATTCAACACCGACAAATGTAAATGCTCTCATGAGTAAAGGTGTTGCATGGCTTAATTATATTGGGCACGGATCTGGATACTCTTGGCCTTCACAAAGAAAAACATATCGCGCTTCGCATATCAAAAACATTGATTCAAAGGGTAAAGTTAAGCCTGTAATTATCGATGTTGCTTGTATGAATGGAAACTACACTTATGGACGTGGGTTTCTAGGAGTCGAGTTTATGAATGCTAAAAATAAAGGGAATCCAACTGGAGCAGTTGCTTACTATGGCGGATCAGTTAATATCTCATGGCACCCACCAGCAATCATGGCAGTGGGAATGAACAGAGTTATTGCAAAAAAGAAACTTGAGCACCTAGGTGAAGCGTTACTTGCTGGTCATCTCTACTTGACGAAGAACTACTCAAGAATTACAGAGATTAAGCAGAACTACATCTGGTACATGCTGCAAGGTGATCCATCACTAAAGCTTAATTTATAATCTATTTAAATTTAGATTTGTTGATACGGAGGCCCACAAATG